>NZ_WKDB01000043.1:0-56675 GCF_021606215.1 Pseudomonas sp. PA-5-4B
GGGGGCCGCCGCGATGGGCCATCCTTGGCCCAGCGCGGCTAAACCGGCATCCCTGCCGGTTTACCCCCCAAATCCCTGTCAGATTCCGGCCATCGTGTTTGACGGGGCGATTTCAGATCAAGATCAAAAGCGCAGATCAAAAGACCGCTGACTTCGTCATCGAAAAGGATGTAAGGGCCAGAGCAACAGCAACAGCAAAGCCATGCTCGGTCTAATGTGGGAGCTGGCTTGCCTGCGATGGCATCAACTCGGTGTGCCTGATGTACCGAGGTGTCTGAATCGCAGGCAAGCCAGCTCCCACAGAAAAGCAGCTCTTCAGTGTATGCGGACCCGCTTTTGCTTTTGATTCAACCACTCAGGTCGGCTTTCAGGCCGCCGTGCTGTAGATCTTGATCTTGATCTGAGACGCCCCGTTAACCACGATGGCCGAACGCAGGCTTGAATCCGTGGGTAACCCGGCAGGACGCCGGGTTACCCACGGATTCAAGCCGGAGTGAGGGCACACCGAGCCCAAGCGAGGTGCCGAGTGGTGGGGCACAGACCTTTTGGTTACTTTTGGCTGGGCCGGCATTCCGGGCGTTTGCCAAAAGTGACCCGCTGTAAGAGCGGAACCATAAGCGGCCGTTACCGCAGCAACGGATATGTACCCCACCAAACAACCACTCAAATCCCTCGATAGCGATCATTCAACGCATACAAAATCGCACACGTCTCCCCATCCAGCACCCCGCAATAATCGCGCGGCCGAAAGTGCATCTGGAACGCCCGCGTCCTCCATTCAAACGCCTGCCGGTTCCAGGCCGGTTTATACCCGCACCGCTGAAATGCCCGCTCCACCTCTACTTCCGGCGGCAACCCAAGACAAAACCGTCGCTGGTACATCCTGCGCGTAGTCTCATCAAACCAGGCGCCGATCCCGGCCTCGAACAAGTACCGCCAAGGCAACCGAGGCCCCGGATCACTCTTGCGCCAATACGCCACATCCGAATGCCCGAGCACATCCAGAGGCCCCACCTGCGGATAACGCCCAAGCATGTCGCGAACCAACGCGATCAACGTATCAACCTGCTCCCGGCCATATTCGGGGAAGGTAAAGACCCCGGCATCATCGCGCGCCAAATTGACGATCTCGATGCCGATCGCACGGCTGTTGAGGTTATCCAGCCCGCCCCAATGGCTAACCCCGGCATGCCAGGCCCGTTTGTCCTCGTCCACCAGGCGAAACACCCGCAGTTCGTCATAACCGGCAGCGCCATAGCTGGGCTCATCAGGGTCAGGAAGCAAATAGTGAGCGCTGACGCCACCTTGTGTCAGGGTACGCAAAGACGACGCAAAGGGCGCCGCGGTGTAATGCAGGATCACCTGCCGCACAGCCTCGCCATTGCGTTGATTAAAATCTTTAGCGGGGAAACTGCTGTCGATCACCAACATAAGAACCGTCCTTTTCAATACAGGCTGAGTCATTCAGCCCGTTCAAACGCAAAAAAATTACCGCCATCCTGAAGGGATCAATGTCAGGCTGGCGGTAATTATTCAGTGCTTGAAGAAAAGTCCTCAGCGTCGCAACGGCATCCCCAGATCGACCCGCAGGCCATCCGGTTGGCTGTCGAATTTCAGCGAGCAGGAGCAGCGCTGCACGATGGCCTGCACGATCGCCAGGCCCAAGCCACAACCCTCGCTGCTGCCATTGCGCCAGAAACGTTGGGTCAGGTATTGCAAGTCTTCGGCAGAAATCTGCTTGCCATGGTCGCGCACGCGAAATACCACGGTGTCGGCGCTGGTGAACACGCTCAGCTCAACGCGAGTGTCACCCGGCGTATGGCGCAGCGCGTTATCCAACAGGTTACGCAAGGCCGCTACCGCCAGGGCCACCGGCATTTCCACCGGCGCTTGCGTGAGGTTGTCCGCCAGGATCAGGTCGATGCGGCGGTTATCGCCCGCATTGGCATCCTGAATCGCCAGCCGCGCCACTTGTTCGGCACTTGATTGCAAGCCATCGTCAAACGACAAGCTGCCCTCGACCCGCGCCAGCAGCAGCAATTGCTCCAGGGTGCGATGCAAGCGGTCGGCGCCCTCTTCGGCGTGGGCCAGGGACTGGTCGCGGGCGGCGCCGTCGGTCATGCGGGCCACTTGCAGGTGGGTCTTGATCGCCGTCAACGGGCTGCGCAGTTCGTGGGCGGCATCGCCGGTGAGTCGGCGCTCGCGCTCGATGGTCTTGGCAATGCGCTGCAACAGTTGGTTCTGGGTGTCGAGCAGCGGCTTCAACTCGCTGGGCAGTGGGTGAATCTGCAGCGGTTCGAGGGAGTCGGCACTGCGGCGCATCAGGGCATCGCGCATGCGGTTAAGTGGCAACAGGCTTTGGCCGATGCCCAGCCACAGCAGGCACAGGCAGCCCAGGAGGGCTACGCCCACCGGCACCGAGGCCGCCAACAGGATCGACAGGTTCAGCGCCTCACGCTCCACCTGGCGGTCAGCTGTGGTGATCAGCAGGTCGCCACGGGACAACGTGAAGCTGCGCCAGCCCACACCGTCGATAATCTGGTCGCGAAAGCCACTTTTGCGCGACTCCAGGCCTTCATCCGGGGTCATGTGGCTGCGCGCCAGGATTTCCCCGCGCAGGGAGCTGACCTGGCAGGCCATGCCGCCTGGCACGTTCAGTTGTTCAGTGCGCAAATGCGTAGGCGCGCCGCTCACACTGGCCAGGCCCGGCATCTGCTCGGTCAGCCCGGCCACCATGCGCGCCGATGCCACCAGACGCTGGTCGAGGGAAAACATCATCTGGTTGCGCAGATCGTTGAGCATCCAGGCGGCTGCCAGAATCCAGATCAGCACAAAAGCGGCGCCCAACTTGAACGTCAGGCGCAGGCGCAAACTCATCACGACGCGTCCTCTCCCCCATCCGCCGTGCCCAGGCGATAACCCAGGCCGCGCACGGTTTCGACGATGCCGTTGCCCAATTTGCGCCGCAGGTGGTGGATATGCACGTTGAGAGCGTTGCTTTCCAGTTCGTCGTTGAAGCCGTAGACGCTGTCTTTAAGCTGTTCGCTGGACAGCACACGGCCCTTGTTATGCAACAGGGCTTGCAACAAGGCTTGCTCGCGGCGCGACAGGTCGACCGGCTGGCCGGCCAGGAAGGTCTCGCGGCTGCTGGGGTCGTAGGCCAGTTGGCCATGTTCGATCAGGTTGACCCGGCGCCCCGCCACGCGGCGCAACAGGGTTTGCAGGCGTGCGGCAAGTTCACGCAGGTCGAAGGGTTTGAGCAGGTAGTCGTCGGCACCGGCTTGCAGGCCGTCGACACGGTTGGTGACTGAATCGCGCGCGGTAAGGATCAGCACCGGGATTTCCAGGCCCTGGCTGCGCTGTTGTTGCAACAACTTGAGGCCGTCTTCATCGGGCAGGCCAAGGTCGAGCACCATGATGTCGAACGTGGCGGCCTTGAGCATCGCGCGTGCAGCGGCGGCCGAGGCCACGCGCTCGACGGTAAAACCCTGGGCGCCAAGCCCGGCCACGATGCCGCTGGCGATCAGTTCGTCGTCTTCACAGACCAGTACGTGCATGGTTAACCCTTCATGAAAGATGGGGGAATTAAAGGTTGGGCGGATTAAGCGCCGATTATGCCGTGAAAATCGGCAGGCTCAGTTTAGAATAGCGCCCGGTTAATCATCGGTTAATCAACGCCACACATTGTGTGCCTAACTTGCATCAAACTAAGGCTTGACCATGCGGTATCTGTTTACCTTTCTGCTGGTGTTATTCGCAGGGCTCGCCCAGGCCGCGCCGGGCAATCCATTCGAGAGCAAACCCGACTTCCTGCCGGTGGGCAAAGCGTTCACCTTTACCTCCGAGCGTCTTGAAAGCGGCGAAACCCAGCTGTTTTGGCAGATTGCCGATGGTTATTACCTTTATCAGCAACGCATGAAGTTCGACGGGCTGGCGGAAAAACCCGTGCTGCCGCAAGGCGAAGCCCACAGCGATGAATTCTTCGGCGAACAGCAAGTGTACCGCCAGGGCCTGGAAGTGAAGGTCCCGGCGGGCGCCACCGGCCAGCTCAAGCTCGGCTGGCAGGGCTGCGCCGATGCCGGCCTGTGCTACCCGCCGCAGTCGATCACTGTAGACCTGGGCGGCAACCCGGCCGTAGCGGCCACCGCACAAGCCCAGGACCAAAGCCTGGCCAGCGGCCTGCAACAGCGCAGCCTGGGTTGGAGCCTGCTGGTGTTCTTCGGCCTGGGCCTGCTGCTGGCATTTGCCCCGTGCTCGCTGCCGATGCTGCCGATCCTCGCGGGTTTGGTGGTCGGCAGCGGCGCCAGCCCCCGCCGTGGCTTTGCCCTGGCCAGCAGCTATGTGGTGTGCATGGCGCTGGTGTATGCGGCGCTCGGCGTACTGGCCGCGCTGCTGGGCGGCAACCTTGCCGCCCTCCTGCAAACGCCGTGGATCCTTGGCAACTTCGCCGCGCTGTTTGTGATCCTGGCCCTGCCGATGTTCGGCTTCTTTGAACTGCAACTGCCGACCTTCCTGCGTGATCGCCTGGACAACGTCAGCCGCCAGCAAAGCGGTGGCAGCCTGGTCGGCGCCGGTATTCTCGGTGCGCTGTCCGGCCTGTTGGTGGGACCGTGCATGACCGCGCCACTGGCGGGTGCCCTGCTGTATATCGCCCAGAGCGGCAACGCGCTGCACGGCGGCCTGATCCTGTTCGCCATGGGCATCGGCATCGGTATTCCGCTGTTGCTGCTGGTGACCGTAGGCAACCGTTTCCTGCCCAAGCCGGGCACCTGGATGAACGTGCTCAAGGGCATCTTCGGCTTCCTGTTCCTCGGCACTGCCGTGCTGATGATCCGCCCGGTGGTCGGCGAAAGCCTATGGCTCGGCCTGTGGGGCGCCTTGGCGCTGGTGATGGCCTACTGCGGCTGGACACTTGCCCGCGAATACGGGCTGGCGGCCAAGGTATTCGGCGCCGGCTCGCTGGTGCTGGGCCTGTGGGGCGCGCTGCTGGTAGTGGGCGCGGCCGGTGGCAGTGACGACCTGTGGCAACCGTTGAAGGTTTACAGCGGCTCCAAGGTTGGCGCTGCACCCAGCGCCCACGATGCGTTCATGACCATCAACGACCCAGCCGTGCTGCAAAGCCAGCTCGACAGCGCCAAGGCCCAGGGCCAGTGGGTGCTGGTGGACTACTACGCCGACTGGTGCGTGTCATGCAAGATCATGGAAAAACAAGTTTTCGGCCAACCCCAGGTGATGGACGCGCTTAAAGACGTGCGCCTGTTGCGCCTGGACGTCACCGCCGACAACGCCGCCAGCCGCGAGCTGCTCGGGCGCTACAAGGTGCCGGGGCCACCGAGCTTCGTGTGGATCGGCCCGGACGGTGAAGAACGTCGCGCCCAACGCATCACCGGCGAAGTGGATGCCGCCGCCTTCCTGCAACGCTGGACGCAAACCCGAGACGCGCGCTGATGCTGACCCTGACCATCGGTACGTTCGCCATCGCCCTGAATCACATCCTGCTGATCAGCGCGCTGATTCTAGCCACGCTGGTGGGTTGGCGCGTGGCCAAGCGTGGCGGTGAAAACCCCGAATCGGTGCTGTTCAGCCTGTTTTTGCTGGGCATGCTGGTGGCACGCTTAAGCTTTGTACTGATGTACTGGAGCGACTACAGCCACGACCCATTGCAGATAGTCGACCTGCGCGACGGCGGCTTCCTGCCCTGGCCCGGCGTGATTGCACTGGTGCTGGGCGCCGTGTTCTACGGCTGGCGCCGTCCGGCCATGCGCACACCGCTGAGTGCCGGGGTAGTCACGGGCCTGGTGTTCTGGGGCCTGACCAGTGTGTCCCTGAGCCTCTACGACAAGGGCGCACAATTGCCGGACATTACCTTGCGCAACGCCAATGGCGACGTGGTGCAACTGGCCGACTACAAAGGCGGGCCGCTGGTGATCAACCTCTGGGCCACCTGGTGCCCGCCGTGCCGCCGTGAAATGCCGGTGCTGGAGCGTGCGCAACACCAACGCCCGGACGTGACCTTCCTGTTCGTCAACCAGGCCGAAAGCATGCAAAGCGTCAGCACCTTTCTCGCCACCCAGGGCCTGACCCTCGACAACGTGCTGTTTGATGCGAGTGGCCGCCTTGGCCAGGCCGTGGGTTCGATGGCCTTGCCGACAACCCTGTTCTACCAAGCCGATGGGCGCCTGATCAACAGCCACCTGGGCGAGTTGTCCCAGGCCAGCCTGGCCCGAGCCATGGAACCCTTCGACACTGCCCCTGCTGCCACAAGGAAACCGACATGCCAAGACTCCGCCACCTGCTGACCCTGCTGCCGCTGACGCTTGCGGCCACACTGGCCCAGGCCGAAGACTGGCCGGCGCCGATCAAACAGATCGAAGCCAAGGGTGCCAAGATCCTCGGCAAGTTCGACGCGCCCAGCGGCCTCACCGGCTACGCCGCGCAATACCAGAACCGTGGCATGGCCCTGTACCTGACCGCCGACGGCAAAAGTGTGCTGGCCGGCAACCTGTACGACGCCCAGGGCAATGACCTGAGCAACGCGCCACTGGAGAAACTGGTGTACGCGCCGATGGCCAAGGAAGTCTGGGCCAAGATGGAACACAGCAACTGGATCCAGGACGGCGACAAAAACGCGCCGCGCACCGTCTACCTGTTCAGTGACCCCAACTGCCCGTACTGCAACATGTTCTGGGAACAGGCACGCCCGTGGGTCAAGGCCGGCAAGGTGCAATTGCGCCACATCATGGTCGGCATCATTCGCGAAGACAGCCCAGGCAAATCCGCCGCGCTGCTGGCCGCCAAAGACCCGCAAAAAGCCCTGGAAGAACACGAAGCCGCCGGCAAGGGCAGCAAATTGCAGGCATTGGACAAGATTCCGGCGGATATCGAAGCCAAGCTCGATGCCAACATGAAGTTGATGGAAGAGCTGGAACTGTCGGCAACGCCAGCGATTTTCTATCTGGATGACAAGGGTGGCTTGCAGCAACAGCAAGGCGCGCCGTCGCCGGACAAGCTGGTGAAGATTCTCGGCCCTAAATAGCCCATCAGATCGCTCCCTACGCTCTGCGTGGGAATGCCTCATGTGACGCTCTGCGTCACGCTTTGGGACGCAGAGCGTCGTGGGCTGCATTCCCACGCAGAGCGTGGGAACGATCAGTGAAGCTCTGTCGGCAACGCCAGCGATTTTCTATCTGGATGACAAGGGTGGCTTGCAGCAACAGCAAGGCGCGCCGTCGCCGGACAAGCTGGTGAAGATTCTCGGGCCTAAATAGCCCATCAGATCGCTCCCTACGCTCTGCGTGGGAATGCCTCAGGTGACGCTCTGCGTCACGCTTTGGGACGCAGAGCGTCCTGGGCTGCATTCCCACGCAGAGCGTGGGAACGATCAGTCTGGATGACAAGGGTGGCTTGCAGCAACAGCAAGGCGCGCCGTCGCCGGACAAGCTGGTGAAGATTCTCGGCCCTAAATAGCCCATCAGATCGTTCCCTACGCTCTGCGTGGGAATGCCTCAGGTGACGCTCTGCGTCACGCTTTGGGACGCAGAGCGTCCTGGGCTGCATTCACACGCAGAGCGTGGGAACGATCAGTTACAAACCCTCCAGCTCCGCCATCAGATCACTCAACCGATCGACCTTCTCTGCACTGATCTCATTGGCCTCCAGGCCGTCGATATACTCGGCCAACTCCGCCACCGTGCTGCATTCGAACATCGCCCGCAGCGGCACATCCCGTTGCAGGGTTTTCTGCACCCGCGAAGCAATCTGCGTGGCCAGCAATGAATGCCCCCCCAGCTCGAAGAAGTTGTCCTGCACGCCTACCCTTTCGACCTTCAACACCTCAGCCCAAATCGCTGCCAGGGTAGCTTCCAGTTCGTTGCGTGGCGCCAGGTAATCCTGACTGTGCAACTGGCCAATCTCCAGGGCCGGCAGAGCGTTGCGGTCCAGCTTGCCGTTGGCGTTCAGCGGCAGGCGGTCAAGCCATAACCAGTGCAGCGGCACCATGTATTCCGGCAGCTCCGCGCGCAGGCGTTGCTTGATGCGGTCCAGGCGCTCGCCTGGATTCAGCGCTGCATCCGTCGCCACCAGGTAACCCACCAAATGCTTGCCGTTGACGCCTTCCTGCACACCCACCGCCGCATCCCGCACATCCGGCTGCTCATGCAGGCGCGCTTCGATTTCACCCAGTTCGATGCGGTAACCGCGAATCTTCACCTGATGGTCGATACGCCCGACATATTCCAGCACACCATCACTGCGCCGACGCGCCAGGTCGCCGGTGCGGTATAGCCGCTCGCCCGGCGCGCCGAACGGGTTCGGCACAAACACCTGGGCGGTGCGCAATGGGTCGCTGACATAACCACGCCCTACGCCCCTGCCTGCCACACACAACTCGCCCACCGCACCTTGCGGCACCAGCGCCAGCGCACCATCAAGCAGGTACAAGCGGTTGTTGTCGGTTGGCGTGCCAATCGGCAGGTACGTGCCACGGGTCGACGCCAGGTCAACGCGGAAGAACGCCACATCATCCGAGCACTCCGCCGGGCCATAAGCGTTGACCAAGCCGATCTCGGGGTAACGCAGCAACCACTGGTGCGCCAGCTCCGGCGGCATGGCTTCACCCGTCGGCAGCATCCAGCGCAAGTCGTCCAGGCTCATGCGTTCTTGAGCGAGCATGCCCTGGATCAGCGACGGCACGCTCTCCAGCACGGTAATACCTTGGGCCTGCACGTGCGCCAACAAACCCTGCGGGTCATGGGCGATGGTGTTCGGCACAATATCCACCCGCGCGCCAAACAGCGGCGCGGTGAGGAACTGCCACACAGAAATATCGAAACTCTGCGAAGCGGTCTGCGCGATCACATCTGTCTCGCTCAGTTGCAGATACGGCACCTTGCTCAACTGGTTATTGAGCATGCCGCGCTGTTCCACCATCACACCTTTGGGCAACCCCGTGGAGCCGGAGGTGTAGATCACATAGGCGAGGTTATCCGGCGTGCTGTAGATGCCGGGGTTTTCGCCACGGCCGGGCACTTCTTCCCATACCAGCAACTGGCAGTCAGTGCCGTCCAGCAATTCAATCGCCTGCTCGCGGCACGCCTCGGTGCACACCAGCAACGGTGTGCGGCTCAGGTCGATGATGCGGTTCAGCCGCTGGCTTGGCAGGCCTGGGTCCAGCGGCAGGTAACCGGCACCGGCCTTGAAGCTGCCGATGATCATGCCGAGCAAATCCAGGTTACGCTCGGCCAGCAGCGCCACCGGCTGATCCAGCCCGACACCGGCCTCGATCAGCGCGTAGCCCAGGCCGTTGCTGCGGCGGTTCAATTCATCGTAGGTCCATTGCTGGTCGAGGCAACTGGCGGCGATGCGCTGCGGATGTTGCGCCACCTGCACTTCGAACAACTCGACATAGCTGCGTTCCAGCGGGTAGTCATGCTCACTCTGGTTACAGCCGTCGACCAGAAACGCCCGCTCCTGCTCGCCGATCAGCGGCAAGTCCGCCATGTCGCCATGGAAGCCCTGCACCAACGCCAGCAGCAGGCGCTTGAACTCGCCCAGCATGCCTTGCACGGTGGTTTCATCGAAATAACGCTGGTCGTAGGACAGGTGCAAGCCGAGGTCATCGCCCGGATAACACACGGCCGTCAGCGGGAAGTTGGTGTGGGTGCGGCCGGAGTCCGAGGTGGCATTCAGGCTTTGCGCACGGTCCAGCACCGAGACTTCCACCGGTGCGTTTTCAAACACGAACAGGCTGTCGAACAGCGGCTGGCCTTTAGGCAATTCGCTGTGTTCCTGGATAGTCACCAGCGGCAGGTATTCGTATTCGCGCAGTTGCATATTGCTGTCGAGCAAGCCGCTCAGCCACTGACGCACACTGCAAGTCTGGTCGTCTTCCGGCAGTTTCACCCGCAGCGCGATGCTGTTGATGAACAGGCCGACAGTGCGTTGCATCTCGGGCATCTCCACCGGCCGCCCGGCGACGGTGACGCCAAACAGCACATCACGATCACCGCTCAAACGCCGCAGCACCAAGGCCCACGCCGCTTGAGCGAAGGTGTTGACGGTGAGTTGATGGGCCTGGGCCAATTCGCGCAATTGCGCACCGTCGCGGGCATCCAGGCGGGTGTAGCAATCGCCTACCACCATGCCGCCGCTGTGGCCTGCGTGTTCACGCAGGAATGGCCGGTCGCTCGGGATCGGCGTGGTGCGCTCGAACCCTTGCAGGTTCTGTTGCCACCACTGGCGCGCTTCATTGAGGTTCTGGCGTTGCAGCCAGGCGATGTAATCGCGGTAGCGCGGCGGCGTGGCCAATTGTGTATCGCGGCCCTCGCCCAAGGCCATGTAGATGTCGAAGAAATCATTCATCAGCAACGAGCGGCACCAGGCATCGATCAGGATGTGGTGGTTGCTCATCATGAACCAGTAGCGCGCCTCGCCCACGCGGATCAGCCGCAGGTGGAACGGCGCCTGGTTGAGCAGATCAAAACCGGCTTCGCGCTCGGCCTTCAGCAAGGCTTGCAGGCGCGGCTCCTGCTCGGCTTCGGGGTCACGGCTCCAATCCAGATACTCAATCGGCGTGCTGCCCGGCTTGTGGATCACCTGCAGCATGTCCTCGCCGACGTTCCAGCAGAACGACGCACGCAAGGCTTCATGCCGGGCGATCACCGCCTGCCAGGCCTGGGCGAAACGCTCGGGGTCGAGGGCGCTGTTGATGCGGTAGCGGTCCTGCATGTAGTAGAGGCCGGTGCCCGGCTCCAGCAAGGTGTGCAGCAGCAGGCCTTCCTGCATTGGCGTCAGCGGGTAGACGTCTTCGATGACGTTTGCCGGCACCGGCAGGCTGTCGAGCTGCGATTGAGTCAGGTGCGCCAACGGGAAGTCAGACGGCGTAAGGCCACCCGCCTCGTCGTTGAGGCAATGCGCGATCAGGCTTTGCAGCTCGCTCAAGTACCCATCCGCCAGTTCACGGATGGTCTGTGGGTCATGGCGCTCACGGCTGAAGGTCCAGCGCAGCAGCAACTCACCGCCGTACACCTGGCTGTCGACACTCAGCTCGTTGGGCAGCGGCGCATCCGGGTCGTGGGCCAGGCCCGCCGATTCATCCAGCGGGTGGAACAGTGCATCGGCGCCGAAGCTCTGGTCGAACTGGCCGAGGTAGTTGAAGGTGATCTGCGCCGTTGGCAATGCGACCATGGTCTGTTTGCACTGATCGTCCGCCAGGTAACGCAGCACGCCATAACCCAGGCCTTTGTGCGGCACGCCGCGCAGTTGTTCCTTGATGGCCTTGATCGAGTCGCCCTGCCCGGCTTGCGGTGTCAGGCGCAACGGGTAAGCACTGGTGAACCAGCCGACGCTGCGGGTCAGGTCGATTTCATCGAACAGGGTTTCACGGCCATGGCCTTCCAGTTGGATCAAGGTCGAGGCGTGCCCCGTCCAGCGGCACAGCACGCGGGCCAAGGCGGTCAGCAGCAGGTCGTTGACTTGGGTGCGATACGCGCTCGGCGCCTGTTGCAGCAACTGTCGGGTATGGTCGGCACCCAGGCGCACGCTGACGGTTTCAGCCTCGCCATTGCGCAGTGAACCCTGTGGACGCGCCACTGGCAATTCCACCGCAGGACCGGCCAGTTGGTCTTGCCACAGGCTCAACTCTTCGCGCAGGGATTCGCTGCCGGCATAAGCGCGCAGACGCGCGGCCCAATCGCGCAATGCGCTGGTCTTGGCGGGCAGGCTGACGGACTGGCCGTCGCTCAACTGGCGGTAAACCGTTTGCAGGTCCTCCAGCACTACGCGCCACGACACGCCGTCTACCACCAGGTGATGAATCACGATCAGCAGGCGTTGCTGGCCTTGCGGGCCGTCCACCAGCAAGGCGCGCAACAGCGGGCCATGCTCAAGGTCGAGGCTGCGTTGGGTGTCAGTGAACAGCTCAGTGCAGGCCTGCATATCGCGCACTTGCGCCTGCATCAGCACACCGCCTTGGGGCACGGCCAGGTGCTCGGCATGCCAGTGTGCGTCGCGCGTGGAGAAGCTCAGGCGCAAGGCGTCGTGATGCTCCAGCACCGCCAGCAGTGCTTGCTCCAGGCGATGGGGCTCCAGCAATTGCAGCGGCTTGAGCAGCAATGCCTGGTTCCAGTGCTGACGGTTGGGGATCTCGGTATCAAAGAACCAATGCTGGATCGGCGTCAGGCCCGAGCTGCCAGTGAGCAGCCCCTGCTCGGCTGTCACTTGCTCGGAGCGCGTAGCCACGGCGGCCAGGGTTTGCACGGTCTGGTGCTGGAACAAATCCCGTGGGCTGAAATGAATCCCGGCCTGCCGCGCACGGCTGACCACCTGGATCGACAGGATCGAGTCACCGCCCAATTCAAAGAAGTTATCGTCCAGGCCGACTTGCTGCACGTTCAGCACTGCGCACCAAATGGCCGCCAGCGTTTGCTCCAGCTCATTGCGTGGCGCCACGTAGGTTTGGCGATTGGCCGCAGGGTCCGGCTGCGGCAAGGCGCGGCGGTCGAGCTTGCCATTGGCGGTCAGCGGCATGCTGTCGAGCACGATCAGGTGTGCAGGCACCATGTAGTCCGGCAGTTGCGCCTTGAGGTGCGCCTTCAGCGCTTCGCGCAAGGTGGCAGGGTCGGCGTCGCTGACCAGATACGCCGCCAGCTGTTTACCACTGGCTGAATCCAGCGCCAGCACCACTGCTTCGCGCACGGCTGCGTGCTCCAGCAGGCGCGTTTCAATTTCGCCCAGCTCGATGCGGAAACCGCGAATCTTCACTTGATGGTCGATACGGCCCAGGTACTCCACCAGGCCGTCGGCGCGTTGGCGCACCAGGTCGCCGGTGCGGTACAAACGGCCGCCATTTACCGCGAACGGATCAGCGACAAACCGCTCGGCCGTCATGCCAGGACGTTCGTGATAACCCTGGGCCAGACCGGCGCCGCCCACATACAACTCACCCGTCGCGCCTTGGGGCACCAGCGCCAGATCGGCGTCGAGAATGTAGGCCACGCGAGCGCCGATGATGCTGCCGATCGGCACGCTGGCGGCGCCTTCTTCCAACACGTGCGGCGCCAGGCTGGCCAGCGGCATCACCACGGTTTCGGTCGGGCCATAGGCGTTGAAAAATAGCTCGGGCTGGAACGCTGCACGGATACGCTGCAAGTGTTCGCCGGTCAGCGCCTCGCCGCCGGTGATGCACATGCGCACCGGCAAAGTCTGTTGCCGGGTCGCCAGCCATTGCGCCAATTGGCTGCCGTAGCTTGGGGTAAAGCCGAGGATAGTGATGCCATGGGCACGGATCAGTGCGCAGATTTCTTCGGCATCCCATTGGCCTTGGGCGCGCAATACCACCTGCGCACCGCTGAGCAGCGGCACCAGTAGACGCTCGGTGGCGGCGTCGAAGTTGATGGAGTAGAAGTGCAGCTCGCAATCATCCGCGCGCATGCCAAAGCGCTCGATCACCGCCTGGCAATGCATGGCGATTTCGCCGTGGGACACCACCACGCCCTTCGGCTTGCCAGTGGAGCCGGAGGTGTAGATCAGGTACGCCTGATGTTGCGGCAGGCTGATAAAGGGCGGCTCGGCGGCAGGGTAATTGGCCAACACCGGCAAGTCATCTTCCAGGCACCAGCACGCGACCGTCGCCGGCAATTCGCCAAGGGCTTCGAACATCGCCGCATCACTGAGCAGCAGGCCGATGCCACTGTCTTCAATCATGTAGTGCAGGCGGTCGAGCGGGTATTCCGGGTCCAGCGGCACATAAGCGCCGCCGGCCTTGAGGATCGCCAGCAGGCCGATGACCATTTCCAGCGAGCGCGGCAGCGCCAGGCCGACCCGCACCTGCGGGCCAACGCCGCGCTCACGCAGCATCCAGGCCAGGCGGTTGGCGCGCTCATCCAGTTCGCGATAACTGAGCGTGACCCCGGCAAAGGTCAACGCCGCTGCATCGGGGCGGGCCAATGCTTGTTGGCTGAACAGCGGGTGAATGCACTGATCCAGGCGGTGTTCACCCGCCTCGATACCCAGGCTGCTCTGCAAGGCGCGCTGCTCAGTGGCCGTCAGCAAGGGCAACTCGCTCAGACGCTGTTGCGGGTTGGCGATCAACGCTTCCAACAGGTTTTTCCAATGTGCGGCCATCCGCGCAATACGCGGCTCGTCGAACAGATCGGTGCTGTAGGTCAGGCAGCAACCCAGCCGATGGTCGAGGTCGGTGACTTCCAGGTTGAGATCGAACTTGGTCGCCCGCGCATCGTTGACCAGGTATTCGACGGTCATGCCCGCCAGTTGGCGGCTCTGCTGGAATTCCCAGCGCTGCACGTTGCACATCACCTGGAACAGCGGGTTATATGCCGCGCTGCGCGATGGTTGCAGGGCTTCCACCAGATGATCGAATGGCAGGTCCTGGTGAGACTGGCCTTCGATCACGGTATGGCGCACCTGCTCTAACAACTCGGCCACATTCATCTGCCCATTGAGCTGGCAACGCAGCACCTGGGTGTTGAGGAATGCGCCGATCAGCCCTTCGCTTTCCGGGCGAATGCGGTTGGCCACCGGCGCGCCGATGCGCAGGTCGGTCTGGCCGCTGTAGCGGTAGAGCAGCACCGCCAGGGTGGCGGTCATGGTCATGAACAACGTCAGGCCACGTTCGGCGTTAAAGGCGCGCACGCGAGCGGCCAAGTCATCGCTCAGATCAAAACGGTACAACTCGCCCTGATGGCTTTGCACCGGTGGCCGTGGGCGGTCGGCGGGCAGTTCGAGCAAAGGATGCTCATGGCCCAGTTGCGCAGTCCAGTAGTCCAGTTGGCGTTGGCGCTCGCCAGCCTCCAGCCACTGGCGCTGCCACACGCTGTAGTCGAGGTATTGCACCGCCAGCGGCGCCAGCGGCGAGTCGCGTTCGTCGATAAACGCCTCGTACAGCGCGCCGAGCTCACGGGCGAAGATGTCCATGGCCCAGCCTTCGGTGACGATATGGTGCAGGGTCAGCACGAAGTAGTGCTCTTGCTCGCCGGCCTTGACCACGCAGGCCCGCAACAGCGGCCCGGTTTCCAGGTTGAACGGCGTGTGAGCTTCCTGATCGGCGAAATCTTGCAGGCGCTGCTGACGCTCGGTTTCATTGAGCGCGGAGAAATCCTGCCAGCCCATGCGCATACCGGTTTGCGGTGAGACCTTTTGGTACGCCACGCCATCGACGCTCGGGAAGGTGGTGCGCAGGGTTTCGTGACGCATGATCAAGGCTTGCAACGCCGCCTCAAAACGCCCTACATCCAGTATGCCGCACAGACGCGCCATGCCACCGACGTTGTAGGCCGGGCTGTCGGGCTCCATCTGCCAGAGGAACCACATGCGCTGCTGGGAATAAGACAGCGGCACCCGCGCGCTGCGGTCGACCCGGGCGATAGCGGTTTGCTGATTGCGTTGGCCCGAAGCCTGGATCGCGCCCACTTGCTCGGCAAACGCACCCAGCTCGCTGGCTTCGAACAGGCTGCGCAACGGCAACTCGACGTCGCAGGCCTGACGGGTGCGGGAGATGATTTGCGTGGCCAGCAACGAGTGGCCGCCGAGGGCAAAAAAGTCGTCGCGCAGGCCGATACGTGGCAAGCCCAGCACTTCGCGCCAGATCGCGGCAATCTGCTGCTGCAACGGCGTTGCAGGCTCGATGTGCTCGCGGGTTTGCCACACAGGCTCTGGTAATGCGCGGCGGTCGAGTTTGCCGCTGGGGCTCAGGGGCATGGCGTCCAGACGCATCAGCAAGGTGGGCACCATGTACTCCGGCAGCTCGGCGGCCAGGGCGGTTTTTACCTCCTGCTCGGTAAGCTTCGCAGGCGCGGTGTAGTAACCGATCAACTGCGCATCACGCACCAGCACCACGGCTTGGGCGATGCCGTCCAGCGCCAGCATCCGTGCTTCGATTTCTTCAGGCTCCACACGGAACCCACGCAGCTTGACCTGCTGATCAAGGCGGCCCAGGTATTCGAGCACGCCATCTGCGCCCCAACGCACACGGTCACCGGTGCGATACAGGCGTGTGCCGGGTGCGCCCAACGGGTCAGCCACAAATCGCTCGGCGGTCAGCCCGGCGCGGCCAAGATAACCGCGCGCCAGGCCGATGCCGCCGACGCACAGTTCGCCCGGCACACCGGCCGGTAATGGGTTGAGTTGCTCATCCAGCACGCGGCAGATCACATTGCCCAGCGGCCGGCCGATGGGCGAGCGTTCGCCATCCGCAACCTGGCAATGCCAGTGGGTCACGTTGATCGCGGTTTCAGTCGGGCCGTACCGGTTGTGCAGTTGCACCGCCGGCAGCTGCGCCAATACGCGGTTACGCAGCTCGGCAGGCAAGGCTTCACCGCCGGAGAACAGACGCCGCAGGCTGGTGCACTCAGTCACCAACGGCTCATCGATAAACAGCTGCAGCAGCGGCGGCACAAAGTGCAGCGTGGTTACGCCGTGTTCCTGTACCAGCTGCGCAATGCGGTGCGGGTCACGATGTTCGCCAGGGCCGGCCAGCACCAGGCGGCAGCCGGTGATCAGCGGCCAGAAGCACTCCCACACCGACACGTCGAAACTGATCGGCGCCTTTTGCATCAGCACATCGGTGTCGTTGAGTTGATAGGTGGCCTGCATCCACTGCAAGCGCTCGGCGAGGGCCGCATGGGTATTGCCCACGCCTTTGGGCTGGCCGGTGGAGCCGGAGGTGTAGATGACGTAGGCGAGGTTGTCGCCATTCAAGTGCAGGCCCGGCGCCTGGGTCGGCCAGCTGTCCAGGTGCAAGCTGTCCATGGCGATCACGCACACGCCTTCGGTGGCCGGCAGCAGTTCAAGCAGTGAGGTTTGGCTCAGCAGCAGGTGCACGCCGCTGTCCTTGAGCATGTAGGCCAGGCGGTCGGCGGGGTAATCCGGATCGAGCGGCACATAGGCGCCACCGGCCTTGATGATTGCCAGCAGACCGATCAGCAATTGCGGCGAACGCTCGGCGGCGATGGCCACGCACACATCCGGGCCGACGCCCTTGTCACGCAGGTAGTGGGCCAGGCGGTTGGCCTGGGTGTGCAGTTGGGCGAAGGTCAGGCTGCCGCCTTGCCAGACCAGTGCGGTGTTGTCAGAGATCTGTTGGCTGAGCAGCTCGGGCAGCCACTGCCGGGCCGGGGCACACGGGGCTTCGCTCCATGGCTGCTGCTCGTCTGTGTGCATCATCTTGAGGTCGCCGATGGCTTGCTCCGGCTGCTCGCACACCGCGTGCAGCAGGCTGATGAAGTGCTCGGCGAGGCGCTGGATGGTCGCGCTGTCGAACAGCTCATCGGCGTAGTCGAACGCCAGGCTCAAACGCCCGTTGCGGTCTTCTTCAGTGTGCAGTTGCAGGTCGAACTTGGCTTCGCGGCTGTGCCATGGCAGCTCATCGGCAAGCATGCCCGGCAAGCGTCGCAAGGCGCTCAAGTCACGCTGCTGGTGGTTGAACATGACCTGGAACAGGCCTTGCTCGCGCGCTTGGGGGAAAGCTTCCAGCAGTTGTTCGAAGGGCAGGTCCTGGTGAGCCTGGGCGCCCAGCGCAGCCTGGCGCGTGGCAGCCAACAGTTGATTGAATGGCAGGCGCCCGTCCAGCTCAACGCGCAACACCAAAGTGTTGATGAAGAAGCCAATCAGGCCTTGGGTTTCCTGGCGCGGGCGGTTGGCGTTGGGCACGCCGATGCGAATATCGCGCTGGCCGCTGTAGCGGTAGAGCAGGCTCTGGAACGCCGCCAGCAACAACATGAACGGTGTGGAATCGTGAGCTTGCGCGGCCTGGCGAATGGCTTCGCTGAGCGCTGCGTTCAAGCGCACGCTATGGCGCGAGGCACTGTGGGTGTGCTGCGCAGAGCGTGGATGGTCGGTGGCCAGGCTCAGGGCCGGGTGCTCATCACCCAGTTGCGCCTGCCAATAGGCCAATTGCCGCTGGCCTTCGCCTTCGGCCAGCCATTGACGCTGCCAACTGCCGTAGTCGGCGTATTGCAGGGCCAGTGGCGGCAGTTCCAGGGTTTGGCCTTGGGTTGCGGCGGCATACAGACGCGAGAATTCGTCGATCAGAATGTTCAGCGACCAACCGTCGGCGATGATGTGATGCAAGGTCACCAGCAGTTGGTGATCTTCATCGTCCAGGCGCACCAGCGTCACCCACAGCAACGGGCCTTTTTCCAGGTCGAACTGGGTGCGCGCTTCGTCTTCACGGATCTGCTGCGCGCGGGCTTCGCGTTCGGCGCTTGGCAGGTCGCTGAGGTCGATCACTTCCAGATCGAAACCGGTGTTGGCCTCGACGCGCTGGAAGGCTTGGCCATCGCGTTCGTAGAAGCGCGTGCGCAGGGCTTCGTGGCGCTGGATCAATTGCTGGAAGCTCGTGCGCACGGCATCTTCGTCCAGCTCGCCGCGCAAACGCAGGGCGCCGGGAATGGTGTAGGCGCTGCTGTGCGGGTCCAGTTGCCAGGTGATCCACAGGCGGTTCTGTGCCAGGGATTGCGGCAAGTCTGCCTGGCGTGACAAGGCCTGGATCGCGCCTTGGGCAATGCCGCCGTCTTGCTGCAATTGCGCCACATGGGCGGCGAACGCCGAAAGCGTCGGCGCCTCGAACAGCAGGCGCAGGTTCAGCTCCAGGCCCAGGCTTTCACGCAGGCGCGCGACCACCTGGGTGGCGGTGATGGAGTTGCCGCCGAGCAGGAAGAAGTGGTCATCGGCCGCCACGGTTGCGACCTGCAACTGCTCGCACCAGATCGCTGCAATCTGTTTTTGCAGCTCGGATTCAAGCAGCGCATCACTGGCCTGGGCTTGCAGACTCGGGAACTGCGCATAGCTGTCGAGGCTGCCATCGGCATAACGAAGCGCGCACGCCGAACGCTGCACCTTGCCGCTGGAGGTCTTGGGCAAGGCGCCGGGGTTGAGCAGTACCACCACGCTCGGGGCTTCTTGATAGGCCTCGGCCACCGCCTGGCGAATCGCCTTGATCAAGGCCTCCGGCGGCAGGATTTTCTGCACGCTGCGGCTGATTTCTGCGGCGATGCCGATGCCTTCCAGGCCTTGGTGATTCACGGCGAACGCCGCGACCCGGCCTTTGCGCACCACCTCGACTTCGCGCTCGACGGTCTGCTCGATGTCCTGCGGATACAGGTTGTGGCCGCGCACGATCAGCAGGTCTTTGAGGCGACCGGTGATGTACACCTCGCCGTCGCGGATAAAGCCCAGGTCGCCGGTGCGCAGCCAGGTGCGACCTGCGTGTTGTACAAAGGTCTTGGCGCTGGCCTCGGGGTTGCGCCAGTAGCCGTGGGCGATGCTGGGGCCGGCGGCCCAGAGTTCGCCGACACGGTTGTCGGGCAATTCGGTGAGGGTGTGCGGATCGGCGATCAGCACCGCGTGTTCCGGCTGGCTCGTACCGCAACTCATGATCGCGCTGCCCTGCCCCGGTTCAGCGCGGTTGGCGGCCAGCGCCTGCTCATCCACACGCAACGCGGGGATGCCTTGACCACGGGTGCCACCGGCGACAAACAACGTCGCCTCGGCCAGCCCGTAGGAGGCGAAGAAATTATTCGAGGTGAAACCACAAACGGCAAACTTCTCGGCGAAACGTTCCAGGGTGTCGAGGCGGATCGGCTCGGAGCCCGAATACGCCACGCGCCATTTGCTCAAGTCCAGGCGTTCCAGCGCGGTTTCACTGACCCGCTCGCTGCACAGGCGATAGGCGAAATCCGGCCCGCCACTGATGGTGCCTCCGTATTCGCTGATCGCTTCCAGCCAGCGCAATGGGCGGCCGAGGAAGTACGCCGGCGACATCAACACACAGGGCACGCCACTGAAGATCGGTTGCAGCAAGCCGCCGATCAGGCCCATGTCGTGGTACAGCGGCAGCCAGCTGACGATCACATCATCCGGGTGCAGATCAATGCCGAAGCCGCGACGGATCAGCACTTCGTTGGCCACCAGGTTGCCGTGGCTGACTTGCACGCCCTTGGGTAGCGCGGTGGAGCCGGAGGTGTATTGCAGGAAGGCGATGTCGTCTGCTTGCAGCGCGGGCTCGACCCAATTGCCGGCGGTCTGCAGGGTATCGACGCTCAATACCGGCGGCGCGTTCTCGATCTGCGCCAGGCCGTCGGCGAGGCTGGCGATGGTCAGCAGCAGGCGCGGCTCGGCATCGCTGATGATCGACAGCAGCCGCTCCTGATGATGGCGCTTGGTCGACTCCGGCGGATAGGCCGGCACCGCGATGACCCCGGCGTACAGGCAACCAAAGAACGCCGCGACGTAATCCGGGCCGCTGGGGAACAGCAGCACCGCACGGTCGCCCAATGCCGCATTGGCCTGCAAGGCGGCGGCGATGGTGCGGGCGCGCTGGTCTAGGTCGCGGTAACTGAGCACAACGCTGTCGGCGGCGGATTCGGCAAGGAAGCGCAGGGCCACCTGGTCAGGGGTCTGCGCGGCGCGGTGTTGAAGGGACTGGACCAGGGTGCGGGGAAGTTCGAAGGCGTCCATCATGGGGTTCCTGCCTGAAATCGGCTTACGGGAAAATCGGGAATTAGGGCCGTGCTAAACGGCAGCCAGTTGGCGCGCCGCATCATTGCGCCAGCGGGCCAAGTGCTCGTCGGCATAGCGACGCAGGCAGCGCAGCACCGCGCTTTCGTGCTGCACGAGGAAGAAGTGGTGGCCGTCGAACATATCCAGGGAGAAGCCGCTGGCGGCATCCAGTTGCCAGTCGAGCAACTGGTCGGCGCGCACACTGTCCTGCTTGCCGCCAAACACATGGATCGGCATGCCCAGTGGCGCGCGCTCGCCATAGGTGAAGCTGCCGCACAGCAGGAAGTCGGCGCGCAGAATCGGCAGCATCAACTGCATCAATTCCGGGTTGCACAGCGCCTCTTCGGCGGTGCCCTGCAGTTCGCGCAGGCGGGCGATCAGTTGTTCATCGGTCTTTTCGATGGCGTATTCGCTCACATCGCGGCGCGCCGGGCCGGCGGTACCGGAAGCAAACAACGCCAGCGGCGCAGGCAGATTGCGTGCCTTCAGTGCATGCGCCAGTTCAAATGCCAGCAGGCCGCCCAGGCTGTGGCCGAACAAGGCATAGGGGCTGCCCAGGTCACGACCGATCTCGTCGGCAAGCTGCGCGGCCAAGGTTTTGATATCGCGCTGCAACGGCTCATCCATGCGCATGCCGCGGCCCGGCAATTCCAGCGGGCACACCTGCAACCAGTCAGGCAGAGCCCGGCGCCAGCGTGCATAGACCATCGCGCTGGCCCCCGAATAGGGCAGGCAGAACAGGCGCAATCGCGTGGAAACGCTCATTGATCGCGGTCTCCAAACTGAAAAACGCTGCCTGCACGATAAAAACCCATTTCGCCCTCCTGCGGGTGCTGATCCTTGGCCGTTGGCTAACGGGCCTGTCACCCAGAAGAACGGACGGCCCGGGCAAATAATTAGTCGCCGGGAGCGAGGGAGGCGTAGTTCACAGCGAACAAGAAAGCATAAGATTAGTTCGTCTTCTCATTTGACAATCATTATCATTAAGCATAATTTGTTGCCCGATGTGTAGGAGGCCTCAGCAAGGACGCCCTCCCCTAACTCTTTCGCGACAAGGTGATTTCCATGACGGAACAAGTATCCACAGGCAGGTGCGACTCACCCCTTTTGCAGGCATTCGTCGACAATCGACTTATTTTGGTGAAGATCGCCGCCCGGATTACCGGTTGCCGCTCGCGCGCCGAAGACGTCGTGCAGGACGCCTACTTTCGGCTGCAATCAGCGCCGACCATCACCTCGTCGTTCAAGGCTCAATTGAGTTATCTGTTCCAGATCGTGCGCAACCTGGCGATCGACCACTACCGCAAGCAGGCCCTGGAGCTCAAATATTCGGGGACGGAAGAGGAAGGCTTGAATGTGGTCATTCACGGCGCTTCACCGGAAACTTCGCATATCAACTTCAACACCCTGGAAAACATCGCTGACGCCCTGACGGAGTTGCCCCAGCGCACCCGCTATGCGTTCGAGATGTACCGTCTGCACGGCGTGCCGCAAAAGGACATCGCCAAGGAGTTGGGCGTATCGCCAACCCTGGTGAACTTCATGATTCGTGATGCGCTGGTGCATTGCCGCAAGGTGTCGGGCAGCCATAGCGATACGTTTGCACGCAGGGTGTGAAGCTGTAGAGATATGTGGCGAGCAGGCTTGCCCTGCGTTGGGGCGCGAAGCGGCCCTAAAACCGGACACTCGGTCCTAATTGGAAGAGCGCGGTGGCCTTACTGGGGCCGCTTCGCAGCCCAACGCAGGGCAAGCCTGCTCGCCACAACAAGCCTGCTCGCCACAGCAAGCCTGCTTGCCACAACAAGCCAGGTGGCCACAACAGGCCTGCTCAACGCAGATAATCAGGGCACCGGCCTCACATCAATGCGATACGGCTCGAAGATCTTCAACATCTCCCCGCTCTCACGCAGGTGCTTGAGCAGCTCGGCGAACGCCGCGCCGGTGATCGGCGCTTTGGGCCGTACCAGCGCGTAGTGGTGATACACCTGGTCAATCCGCTCCGAGACCAGGAACTGCCCGGCCATGTCCGCATTACGCACCATGAAGTCGCTCAGGTACGAACGCGTGACCAGCGCAATATCGGCACGCCCGCGCGCCACCATCAGCAGGTTGCTGTCATGGGAGTAGGTCAATGTGGCGTTGAAGTGTTCGGCCATGTTCTTGGGGTCGGGGTTGAAACCGGCAAAGGCGTAGTGATAACCGCTGAACACTGCCAGGCGCTTACCGGCGAGGTCGGTGAAATAGCTTTGGTCGCGGCCGGGCTTACGTTGGGCGACGAAGATTTCTGCATCTTCCAACCCCATGTCGACACTGGTGTGGGGAATATCCTGCCAACCCCAGTCGGGGTTTTCGAAGATGGCCATGTCGACCCGACCTTGCTCGAAATCACGAAAGCGCCGTGGAATCGACGTCGGCACCAGCACAAACTGGTAGTCGGTTTGCGCAGCGTTCAGGGCTTCGACCAGTTGCGGCAACAAACCGGTATCGGCGCCCTGCTCGGGCCGAACGGTGTAGGGCGGGAAGTGCGCGGCGCCGATCCTGACCAATTGCGCGGCCGACGCCGGCAGCCACCACGCGGTGCCCAGTGCCCATATAGTCAGTCCTGCAGCCAGCCGCCATGGCGAAAACATTGAGGCACACACCGTTTAACACTCTGATGGCAATAAGCTAGGCGTTTTTGTCAGGGGAGACAACTTTCCGTCGACAAATTAATAGCTTGCGCCTCAATCAGCTTTAAGCACCATCAACAGCGCCTCCTCGGCCAACTGTTCGAGGGTCAGGCTGCCTTCGGCGCGAAACCAGGTGGTGGTCCAGGACAAGGCGCCGGTCAGGAAGCGTCGAGTGATAAACACATCGCCCCGGATGTAACCCGCCGCCTTGGCCTCGCCCAGCACCTGCAGCCAGATGTCCTCATACACATCGCGCAGCGCCAGCACCTGAGCCTGGCCCTCGGCCGACAGCGAACGCCACTCGTAAACCAACACCGCCATCGCCTCGCCACTGCCGCCCATGATCGACTGCAACTCGCAGCGGATCAGCGCCAGCACGCGCTCACGCACGTTGCTGGCCTCTTCAAGTGAAGCGCGCATCATCGCGGTGTTGTAGTGGATGGTTTCCTCCATCACGGCACGCAGGATCTCGTCCTTGCTCTTGAAGTGATGAAAGATACTGCCGGACTGAATGCCCACGGCACTGGCCAAATCACGCACGGTCGTGCGCTCGAAACCCTTGTTGCGAAACAGGTGAGCCGCGGTTTGCAGCAACTTGCCCCGGGCACTGTCGGGGTCGGTCAACTGGCCGCCGTCGACCATGGTGCGCATCACCCGCAGGGCTTTTTGCTCATCCATGCTGCTCTCCTTCATCTCTACTGACGTCTTGGGCGGCAATTTAGGCCGTGGCCGCCAGCCAAGCAAGCGCTTGGGCAAAACTTATATCAACCGTTTACAAACCAAGCGCTTGCTTGGTAGTCTCGACACCAGCCATCAGAGGAAGGATTTCTCATGAGCAAGACGGTTCGTATCGGCTGCGCCAGCGCCTTCTGGGGCGACACCTGCACGGCTGCCGCCCAATTGGTGCACGGCGGCGCCCTGGATTACCTGGTGTTCGACTACCTGGCGGAAGTCACCATGTCGATCCTTGCCGGTGCGCGGATGAAAGATCCCCAGGCCGGTTACGCCACGGATTTTGTCGAGGTGCTCACGCCGTTGCTGGGGGAGATCCAGCGCCAGGGCATCCGCGTGGTCAGCAACGCCGGCGGCATCCACCCGCACGCCTGCGCCGCCGCCCTGCAAGCGGCCTGCGACAAGGCCAGTGTGCCGCTGAAAATCGCCGTACTGCTGGGCGACGACCTGCAACCTCAACTCAAGCAATTGCACAACATTACCGATATGTTCAACGGCGCGCCCCTGCCGCCGATGTGCGTTTCGGCCAATGCCTACCTCGGCGCACCCGGCATTGCTCAGGCACTGGCGCTGGGCGCCGATATTGTGATTACCGGGCGCGTGGTCGACAGCGCCGTGGTCAGCGCCGCCTTGGTGCATGAATTCAACTGGTCGTGGCAGGACTACGACCGCCTCGCTCAAGCTGCGCTCGCCGGGCATATCATCGAATGCGGCGCGCAGTGCAGCGGCGGTAACTTCACTGATTGGCGTGATGTACCGGACTACGAGCACATCGGTTTTCCCATCGTCGAAGTCAGCGCCGACGGCCAATTTACCGTGAATAAAGTCGCCGGCACCGGTGGGCTGATCAGCGAACTCAGCGTGGCCGAACAGTTGCTGTATGAAATCGGCGACCCGCGCGCGTATTTACTGCCCGATGTGATCTGCGATTTCAGCCAGGTCAACCTGCAGCAACAAGGCCAAAACTGCGTGCGCCTGCACGGCGCCAAGGGTTTACCGCCCACCGACCAGTACAAGGTCAGCGCCACTTACCCCGACGGTTTCCGTTGCACCGCCAGTTGCCTGATTGCCGGGATCGACGCGGTGGCCAAGGCCGAGCGAGTCAGCCAGGCGATCATCAACAAGACCTCGGAACTGTTCAGCCAACGCGGCTGGGCGCCTTACACCGAGGTAAACATTGAACTGCTCGGCAGCGAAGCCACCTACGGTGCCCACGCCCAGCGCCAGGATTGCCGCGAGGTGGTGGTGAAATTGGCGGTACGCCACCCCAGCAAGCAGGCCTTGGTGCTGTTCGCCCGCGAGATCGCCCAGGCGGCGACCGGCATGGCACCCGGCTTGACCGGCATTGTCGGCGGGCGACCGACCGTGTACCCGCTGATCCGGCTGTTTTCATTCCTGGTCGACAAATCATCCTGCGCACCGCAGGTCGACTTCCAAGGCGCGCGGCACACCGTTGCGTTGCCTTCATCAGCGCCGATGCGCACACCCGCCGCGCCGATTGATCCACCCAAACCCGAAGGCCGCGCGGACGCCAGTGTGCCCCTGGTGAAACTGGCCGTGGCGCGCTCCGGCGACAAGGGCAACCACAGCAATATCGGCGTAATCGCCCGCCACCCCGACTACCTGCCTTGGATCGCCGAAGCGCTGACCCCGGAGGTGATCGTCGACTGGATGAGCCACGTGCTCGACCCACTTCACGGCCGTGTCGAGCGCTGGTACTTGCCCGGCAGCCACAGCTTGAATTTCCTGCTGGAAAACGCCTTGGGCGGCGGCGGCATCGCCAGCCTGCGCATCGACCCGCAAGGCAAGGCCTTCGCCCAACAATTGCTGGAAATCCCCATCGCCGTGCCGCAACACATAGCCGATCAACTCTCCTAAAGGACCGTCGCCGTGGCCTTCGACTCGATCTTCAAAGCCGACCTGTTCCAGGGGCAAACCGTGATAGTCACTGGCGGCGGCAGTGGCATTGGCCGCTGCACTGCCCATGAACTGGCGGCCCTTGGTGCCAGTGTGATACTGGTGGGGCGCAAGCCGCAAAAGCTGCAACAGGTGGCCGCCGAAATCGCCGAAGACGGCGGCACCGCGCACTGGCTGGCCTGCGATATTCGCGATGAAGAAGCAGTGACAGCGCTGGTCACGCAGATCATCCGCGAGCATGGGCCGATCCATGGGTTGGTGAACAACGCCGGCGGTCAATACCCGTCGCCACTGGCTTCGATCAATCAAAAAGGCTTTGAAACCGTACTGCGCACCAACCTGGTGGGCGGTTTCCTGATGGCCCGTGAAGTGTTCAACCAGTCGATGAACAAGCACGGCGGCGCCATCGTCAACATGCTCGCCGACATGTGGGGCGGCATGCCCGGCATGGGCCACTCGGGTGCTGCACGCTCAGGCATGGACAACTTTACCAAGACCGCCGCTTTCGAATGGGGTTACGCCGGTGTACGCGTCAACGCCGTGGCGCCGGGCTGGATTGCGTCCAGCGGCATGGACACCTACGAAGGCGCGTTCAAGGCAGTGATCCCCACCCTGCGTGAGCACGTGCCGCTCAAGCGCATCGGCACCGAATCGGAAGTCAGCGCGGCCATCGTGTTTTTGCTCAGCCCCGCCGCCGCGTTTATCAGCGGTAGTACCTTGCGCATCGACGGCGCTGCCAGCCTGGGCAGCCGCGCCTGGCCGCTGCACAAGGCGCAGCCGCCGAGCGAGCCGTTCAACGGTTTCCACCGCGCGTATTTACCCGATGTGCTGAAAACGGAGCACTGAACCATGCCGGTGATTGAAAGCCTGATCGACGCCCACAGCCCACAGTTCGCGCACAACCGTGAAGCCATGCTGGCAAGCATCCAACAGTTGCGCCAACTGGAGCACAACCTGCTCGCCAAAGCACAGGAAGCCAAACCCAAGTTCGACAAACGCGGCCAGTTGTTGCCCCGCGAGCGCCTCAACCTGCTGCTGGACCCCGGCGCGCCGTTTCTGGAATTGGCCAGCCTGGCCGGCTACAAACTCCACGATGACAAAGACGGCAGCGCGGCCGGAGGCGGTTTGATCGCCGGTATCGGCTACGTCAGCGGCGTACGCATGCTGGTGGTGGCCAACAACAGCGCGATCAAGGGCGGCACCATTTCGCCGTCCGGCCTGAAAAAATCCCTGCGCCTGCAAAAGATCGCCATGGAAAACAAACTGCCGGTGGTGACCCTGGCGGAAAGCGGCGGTGCCAACCTCAATTACGCCGCCGAGATTTTCGTCGAAGGCGCACGCAGCTTCGCCAACCAGGCGCGCATGTCGGCCATGGGCTTGCCGCAGATCACCGTGGTACACGGCTCGGCCACGGCGGGCGGCGCGTATCAACCGGGGCTGTCGGATTACGTGGTGGTGGTGCGCGGCAAGGCCAAGCTGTTTTTGGCCGGGCCGCCGCTGCTCAAGGCCGCCACCGGCGAAGTGGCTACCGATGAGGAATTGGGCGGCGCCGAGATGCACGCGCAAACCGCCGGCACGGCCGAGTACCTGGCGGAAAACGATGCCGACGGCGTGCGCATCGTGCGCGAAATCGTCAGCCTGCTGCCTTGGGATGATCGCCTGCCACCCGCTCCACAACGGGCTTACAAGGAGCCGCTGTATCCTATCGACGAGTTGCTGGGGTTGATCCCCGATGACCCGAAAAAGCCCTACGACGTGCGCGAAATCCTCGCACGCCTGGCCGACGGCTCGCACTTTCTGGAGTTCAAAGGCGAGTTCGATGCCCACACCGTCTGCGGCCACTTGCATATCCAGGGCCGCGCCATTGGTGTGATCGGCAACAACGGCCCTATCACCCCCAAGGGTGCGAGCAAGGCTGCGCAATTTATCCAACTGTGCGACCAGAGCCGCACGCCGCTGCTGTTCCTGCACAACACCACCGGCTTTATGGTCGGCACCGAGTCGGAGCAACAAGGCGTGATCAAGCACGGCGCAAAGATGATCCAGGCGGTGGCCAATGCGCGGGTGCCTAAACTCACGGTGGTGGTCGGCGGCTCTTATGGCGCGGGCAACTATGCAATGTGCGGCCGTGGCCTGGACCCGCGTTTTATCTTTGCCTGGCCCAACAGCCGCACGGCGGTAATGGGCGGCGCGCAGGCGGGCAAGGTGCTGCGCATCGTGACTGAGGCCAAGCAATTGAAGGACGGTCTGGTGCCCGACCCCAAGGTGCTGGACATGCTCGAACAGGTCACCGCGCAGAAACTCGACAGCCAGTCCACCGCCCTCTATGGCAGCGCCAACCTGTGGGACGACGGGCTGATAGATCCACGCGATACCCGCACGCTATTGGGGTTCTTGCTGGATATCTGCCACGAGGCCGAGGTGCGCCAACTGCAGCCCAACAGCTTTGGTGTAGCGCGCTGATCGTGCCCACGCTCCGCGTGGTAACGCAGCCAAGGACGCTCCGCGTCCCAACAAGGAGAACAACAACAATGATCTTCACCCAGGAACACCAGGAACTGCGCCGCACCGTGCGTGCCTTCGTCGACCGCGAGATCAACCCGCACGTGGACGAGTGGGAAAAAGCCGGGCGCTTCCCCATTCACGAGATCTTCCGCAAGGCCGGCGACCTCGGCCTGCTGGGCATTTCCAAGCCGGAACAATTCGGCGGCATGGGCCTGGACTACAGCTACTCCATCGTCGCCGCCGAAGAGTTCGGCACCATCCGCTGCGGCGGCATCCCCATGTCCATCGGCGTGCAAACCGATATGTGCACGCCCGCCCTCGCCCGCTTCGGCTCCGATGAACTGCGCGACGAATTCCTGCGCCCGGCCATCAGCGGCGAGCAAGTGGGTTGCATCGGCGTCTCGGAAACCGGCGCCGGCTCCGACGTGGCGGGGCTTAAAACCCACGCGCGCAAGGACGGCGGCGACTACGTGATCAACGGCAGCAAAATGTGGATCACCAACTCGCCCAGCGCCGACTTTATCTGCCTGCTGGCCAACACCTCCGACGACAAGCCGCATATCAACAAATCACTGATCATGGTGCCAATGACCACCCCAGGCATCAGCGTCAGCCCGCCGCTGGAAAAGCTCGGCATGCACAGCTCCGAGACCGCCCAAGTATTTTTCGACGGTGTGCGCGTGCCGCAACGCAACCGCATCGGCCACGAAGGCGCAGGGTTCATGATGCAAATGCTGCAGTTCCAGGAAGAACGCCTGTTCGGCGCGGCCAATATGATCAAGGGCCTGGAGCACTGTATCGACAGCACCATCGAGTATTGCAAGGAGCGCCAGACCTTCGGCAAGGCGCTGATCGACAACCAGGTGATCCACTTTCGCCTGGCCGAGCTGTCCACCGAAATCGAATGCCTGCGCGCGCTGGTCTACCAGGCCACCGAGCAATACATCAAAGGCCAGGATGTGACCCGCCTGGCCTCCATGGCCAAACTCAAGGCCGGGCGCCTGGGCCGTGAGGTCAGCGACAGCTGCCTGCAATACTGGGGCGGCATGGGCTTTATGTGGGACAACCCGGTGGCCCGCGCCTACCGTGATGTGCGGCTAGTGTCGATTGGCGGCGGCGCCGACGAAATCATGCTGGGCATCATCTGCAAATTGATGGGCACCCTGCCCGGGAAAAAATCATGAACACCCTGCTGCTCGAGCCGCACAACGGCGTGCTGCACATCACCCTTAACCGCCCCGCCAGCCGCAATGCGATGAGCCTGGAGATGGTCAACGAACTGCGGTCGGTATTGGCACAATTGGACAGCCAGGTGCGCGCCGTGGTGATCAGCGGCGCCGGTGGGCACTTCTGTGCCGGGGCGGATGTGAAAGACATGGTCATGGCGGGCGGGCAGTTGCCGGCGCTGAACCGAGCCTTCGGCACCCTGCTGCAAGCCGTCGAAGCCGTGCCGCAAGTGGTGATCGTGGTGCTGCAAGGCGCGGTGCTGGGCGGCGGCTTTGGGCTGGCGTGCGTGAGTGATATCGCGATTGCCGACCACCAAGCGCAGTTCGGGTTACCTGAGACCAGCCTGGGCTTGTTGCCGGCGCAGATTGCGCCGTTTGTGGTCAAGCGCATTGGCTTGACCCAGGCACGTCGACTGGCGCTGACGGCGGCGCGGTTTGATGGGGTTGAGGCTGAGCGGTTGGGCGTGGTGCATTACGTCGAGCGCGATGCACAAGCATTGGCGGAACGATTGGATGAGGTGCTGGGGCAGGTGTTGCGCTGTGCGCCGGGGGCGAATGCGCGGACTAAAGCGCTGTTGCTCGCCAGTGTGGAACAACCGGTGGGCCCGCTGTTGGATCAGGCCGCAGAATGGTTTGCCGAGGCGGTGACGAGTGAAGAAGGGATTGAGGGGACGCAGGCGTTTGTGCAGAAGCGTAAGCCTGGGTGGTCTCGATGACGCCATCGCAGGCAAGCCAGCTCCCACAAGGGGAATGCATTTCAAACTGTGGGAGCTGGCTTGTCGGGTCGCCGCATCGCTGCGATAGGGGCCGAACATTCACCCAATGTGCCAAGGGATAAACCCATGCCTGCATTCACCAAAATCCTGATCGCCAACCGCGGCGAAATCGCCTGCCGCATCCAACGCACCGCCCAAACCCTGGGCTATCGCACCGTCGCCGTCTTCAGCGACGCCGACGCCCAGGCCCTGCACGTGCAAATGGCCGACGAAGCCGTCCACATCGGCCCCGCGCCGGTTAACCAGTCGTACCTCAACATCCCGGCCATCCTCGACGCCGCCAGACGCACAGGCGCCGACGCCATCCACCCCGGCTACGGCTTCCTCTCCGAAAACGCTGGATTCGCCCAAGCCTGCCTGGACGCCGGCCTCACCTTCATCGGCCCCAGCGTTGCCGCCATCGAGCTGATGGGCAGCAAACGCCAGTCCAAACTCGCCATGCTCGACGCGGGTGTGCCGTGCATCGCCGGTTACCAAGGCAATGCCCAGGATGACGCGACCTTGCAGCAAGAAGCCAACCGTATCGGCTACCCGCTGATGATCAAAGCCAGTGCCGGCGGTGGCGGGCGTGGCATGCGCCTGGTCCACGACGGCAGCCAACTGCTCGATCAACTGCGTACCGCACGCTCCGAAGCCCTCAACGCGTTTGGCAGCGACGAACTGATCCTCGAACAGGCTTTGATCGACCCGCGCCACGTTGAAATCCAACTGTTCGGCGACAACCACAACAACCTCATTTACCTGGGCGAACGCGACTGCTCGATCCAGCGCCGCCACCAGAAAGTCATCGAAGAAGCGCCCTGCCCGGTGATGACACCTGCGCTGCGCCAAGCCATGGGCGAAGCTGCGCTGAAGGCTGGGCGTGCGGTCAATTACGTCGGCGCCGGCACCGTCGAATTTCTGCTCGACCGCAACGGCCACTTCTACTTCCTGGAGATGAACACCCGCCTGCAAGTGGAGCACCCGGTCACCGAACTGATCACGGGGTTGGACTTGGTTGAGTTGCAACTGAACATCGCCGCTGGCGAACCGCTGCCGTTGCAACAGGCCGACGTAACCCTGACCGGCCACGCCATGGAAGTGCGCCTGTACGCCGAAGACCCGGCCCTGGGCTTTTTGCCGCAAACCGGCGACGTGCTGCGCTGGGAGCCGGCTGCCCGGGTACGCATCGACCACGGCGTGCTTGAGGGCCAACGCATCAGCCCGTTCTATGACGCCATGCTGGGCAAAATCATCGCCCACGGCGCCACCCGCGAAGAGGCCCGGCGCAAATTGCTGCGCGCAGTGCAAGACACCGTGTTACTGGGCGTCACCACCAACCAGGGTTTGCTGGTGGACCTGCTCGGGCAAGCGGACTTTATCGCAGGCGAGTTCAGTACCGGGTTTATCGCCAAACACTTCAATGACATCCCACGTCACGCCGCGACAAAGGAGCAGGTCGCGCTGGCCGCCGCACTGTTTTACCAACACAGCGCCAACACCCACCGCCAAGGCTTGTCGGGATGGCGCAACAAGGCCGCCTGGCGCTATCGCCTGGCGGTGAACGACGAGGTGCAGGACCTCGACGTCAACGTATTGGACGGCAATCATCTGCAAGCCAACGGCATCGAGATCCATGACCTGACCACCGACGGCCGCTGGGCCACACTGGTGATCGACGGTATTCGCCGTCGCCTGCCCTACCATCTGGACGACACTCAGCTCTGGCTGCCGGGCGTGAAGATCATCAACCGCACCCAACACGTCGCCAGCCGCCGGGCCGACGCCAGCACCGGCATCGTCAAGGCACCGATGGACGGCGCGATTGTCGATATCCGCGTAAGCGCCGGTGAAAGCGTCAGCAAAGGCCAACTGCTGCTGGTGCTCGAAGCCATGAAAATGGAACATCCGCTGACGGCCGGCATCGACGGTGTGATCAAGGGTGTGCAGGTTGTCGCAGGAGATCAAGTGCGCAATCGCCAGGTTTTGCTGGAGATCGAATAACACCCTAGGCGGAACTACACGGCCCAGCTACGCTCTATCCCCATCAGGAAAGGACGAGTACGGGAACCTGCACGATGCCCCATTGGCTGATTATTGACCTTGAAGCCACAACGGATGAAGGCGGCTGGCCCGTGACGGAGATGGAAGTCATCGAGATCGGCGCCAGCCTCGTGAACCGCCAGGGCCGCGAACTGGATCACTTCCAGCGCTTTGTGCGGCCGCTGCGTCGCCCCTTGCTGACGCCGTTCTGTCGCCAACTCACGCATATCACCCAGGCCAACATCGACGCGGCGGCGCCGATCACCGAGGTGTGGCCCTTGTTTGAGCGTTGGCTGGGCCAACATCAAGCGCGCCTGGAAGGCTGGGCCAGCTGGGGCGACTACGACCGCGCGCAGCTTGAACTTGAATGGCAACGCCATGGCCTGACCAGCGCGCTCGCCCAGACCGCGCATTTGAACCTCAAGCAGCGTTTCGCCAAGGCCCGGCGGCTGGACAAGCCCTTGGGGCTCAACGGTGCGCTGCAATTGGCGGGGATGCAGTTCCATGGCCAGCAACATCGGGCATTGGAAGACGCGCGCAACACCGCACGCCTGCTGCCGTTGATTTTGCCGGTCTAGGCAGCACCCCCGGCCTTGGGCATACTGGCCGACCTTTCCAGACCCTTTTCCGAGGATTCACCCATGTTCAAAGTCAACGAGTACTTCGACGGCACCGTCAAGTCGATCGCTTTCGGCACCGCAGAGGGCCCTGCGACCATCGGCGTGATGGCACCGGGTGAATACGAATTCGGCACCGCCCAGCGTGAAATCATGCACGTGGTGTCCGGCGCCCTGTCCGTCAAGCTGCCAGATGCCAACGCCTGGGAAACCTTCGCGGCCGGCAGCCAGTTCAACGTGCCGGCCAACAGCAAGTTCCAACTGAAGGTTGCCGTAGACACCGCTTACCTGTGCGAATACCGCGGCTAAGGGTTACAGCGCAAAAAAATGCCCGTCTCGCAGGAGACGGGCATTTTTTATTCCAGGATCGTCACGGGCATTCCGACGGCTAATTCACCGCTGCCATCGTTGACCAGGTTCTGGCCGAACATCACGTCACCGCCCTGCTCACGGTAGGTCTTGAGTGTCGCCAGCGGCTCACGGTCGGCGCTGCGCTCGCCGCTGGCCGGGTCGATGGTGGTGAGGATGCAGCGCGAGCACGACTTGACCACGCGAAACTCCACGTCGCCGATACGCACGCGCTTCCAACCGTCTTCGGCGAAGGCCTCGCTGCCTTCAATCACTAGATTGGGACGGAAACGCAGCATTTCCATCGGCCGGCCGATGCGCTGGGACAAGTCGTCCAACGAGGCCTGGCCGATCAGCAGCAAGGGGAAACCATCGGCAAAACCGACCTGATCGTCGTCCTTGCCATAACCGGCCTCGGTAGTACGTGCACGTGCCAGCGGCACCTGCACCAGCCGCGTGGGCTTGCCGATAAAGTCGCTGACCCAGGCCGCCGCCGCATCGCCGGCATCCGGCACACGCAGTGTGTCGCGCCATATCGTCACGCCGCGCAACTCGGCATCGCTGCCCGGCAGCGCCACGTCCAGCGTGGCAAAGCCAGGCGAATTAAGGGTCAGGCCACCGGCGCTGTTCCACAACGCCGACAACTGGCTCATCTTCGCCACCGCCCGCTGGGTCAGGAATCGGCCACTGGCTTCGTCCACCAGCATCCAGCGTCGATCCCCATCCAGCCCGAGTTTATCCAGGCCGATGTGCTGCAAGGCTTCGGCCTTGCCAGACTTCAAGGGGTAACGGTACAGCGCGCTGAGACGAAGCATGGGCCTGCATTCCTGAGGGGGACAAAGCGCCACCCTATAGGACGGGACTTCCAGAATCAAAGGTCGCTGGAGCTCTTGTGACCGGTAAGCTTACTGTGGCGAACAGGCTTGCCCGGCGTTGGGGGGCGAAGCGGCCCTGAAACCAGGCGCTTTGGTTTTGCCTGGAAGTACGCGGCGCCTTTATAGGGGCTGCTTCGCAGCCCAACGCAGGGCAAGCCTGCTCGCCACAACAAGCCTGCTTGCCACAGCAAGCCTGCCTGCCATCACGAGACTGCCTGCCACAATAGGCCGCCTGCTCAGGCGGGCACTTCGTCCAACATCAAGCGTTGGCGCACCACATCCACCAGCTTGTCGGGTTGGAATTTGGACAGGAAGTTGTCGCAACCGACCTTCTTGACCATTGAGTCGTTGAAGCTGCCCGACAGCGAGGTGTGCAGCACCACATAAAGGCCACGCAGGCGCGGGTCGTTGCGGATTTCGGTGGTCAGGCGGTAGCCGTCCATCTCGGGCATTTCGGCGTCGGTGAAGATCATCAGCAATTTGTCGGTCATGACCTGGCCGCTGTCGGCCCAGGCCTTGAGCATGTTCAGCGCCTTGAGGCCGTCGCTGGCAATGTGCATCTTCACGCCGAGTTGCCCCAGGGTGTCGCGCAGTTGCGAGAGGGCCACGTTGGAATCGTCCACCAGCAGCACTTCGCGGCCACGGGCACGTTCCAGCACCGGGTCTTCAAGTTTTTCCCGCGAGACTTTGGCGTTGTACGGCACGATTTCGGCGAGGACTTTTTCCACATCGATGATTTCCACCAACTGGTCATCGACCTTGCTGATGGCCGTGAGGTAATGCTGGCGCCCGGCGCTGGCCGGTGGCGGCAGGATGGCTTCCCAGTTCATGTTGACGATACGGTCCACACCGCCCACCAGGAAGGCCTGCACCGAACGGTTGTACTCGGTGACGATAATCGTGCTGTTCGGCCCCGGCACCAGCGGACGCATGCCGATGGCCTGTGACAGGTCGATGACCGGCAGGGTCTGGCCACGCAGGTTGACCACGCCGCATACAAACGGGTGACGCTGGGGCATCAGGGTCAACTTGGGCAGTTGCAGGACTTCCTGAACCTTGAACACGTTGATCGCAAACAATTGCCGCCCGGCCAGGCGAAACATGAGGATCTCCAGGCGATTCTCACCCACCAGTTGCGTGCGTTGATCTACCGTGTCGAGAATGCCGGCCATTAAAAGCTCCTGATGTGGGATTGTGCAGCTCACTTAAGGGTGGTTATCGGCGGCAAGCGCCAGACCTTGACCCCGGTAAAATGCCATGTAAATACATTGATGTCACACTGACATCATGGTTTACTGCAATCCGCTCTCCAGACGGCAGTACAGCGACCTTGCGCGACATTCAAATCGACGTAGGGTTCCGCTGTGTAAGGGATTCCCCTATGCACAATCAGGCCCGACCTGATATTCGCGATATCTAATAGCCATTAATGTGACGCCATTCTCATTGCATGAATGGAGTCAGGCTTTTGTTTGCCATCCCAAGCCCTCGGCCCACGGGTCTTCCAGACTTATACGTGGCGGCAACCAAAGTTGTGCAAATGACCCGAATGACCAGGGCCTTCCACGGCGACTCTGATCATTCAAGTAACGGTCCTACTGAAATTTCAGAAGCAGGCTACAGATCTCAGTCATATTTCAGCGGTAGTTTTACGCCATTCACCCGGTGCGACATCTCATCACCCGACCTTATGTTGCGGAGACTTGCATGATGAATAGCGCAAACGAATGGCAGACTGCACTTCCCGAGTTTCTGCTGGAAGCCGAAAAGCTTTTGGCCAAGTCAGAAGAGTGCCTGCACCATTTACATCTGATTCGCAACGACAGCGATGCCATCGACTGCATGAAAACCAGCCTGGCCAAGCTGGCGGAAAAAGCCGAAGGCCTGGCCCTGCAGGCGATCAGCGAGTTTTCCCGACATATCCAATACCTGATCGCCAACGCCGCAAGCCCCATGGAGCTGCACGACCAGGCGCTGAGTGCCCTGCATGACTGCCTGACGCTGCTGGCCTGGCAACTGGAGCTGATCGACATCCGCACCGGCGAACTGACGCTGGATGACAGCGAACAAACCACACTGATCGCGACCGTCACTTTGCAGATCCCGCAGAAAGACTTCACGCATAAACCACAACAGCGCGTACATCACGCGTCCTGAGTACTGACAGGTCGTATTTGATCGTCGAGTTATCTAAAAACGACCGTACATTCAACGGTCGACAATGATGCGTGGGCGATATATATCAATTAGCCATCAACGCAATATCGATACAAACAAACCAAATTAATATAACTATGCTGAGTAAACCGCTGGCTCTTTGAACTACGGAGTCAGGTTCCTCGGCGTTTGGCGCAGATTAGGCGGCACCGGGTAAGGCGCCAGGCGACCGACGGTAATAGTGGTGGTACTATGCCCCGTTCGAAGTGACTCAACTTCATCATGTATAAAAAAACGTTCCAGCACCGTATTCCACACAGAGCCCTGTCAGCCGCAGTGACCGGTCTTCCCGCAGCGAACCTTCATTGGCTCCATCCGCTATGTACGCCAGCCTAAAGTCACTCATCGCAAGGTCCGTGTCCCGCAGCAATGCTCGCCGCCTGGCCCTCGCCCTGTGCCTTTGCTCGCTGTTCGTCAGTCTGTGGGCCTACACACGCTCAGCGCCCCTGCCTTTGTTGATAGTGCTGCTCAACCTGGCCACCCTGGTGGTGGTGGGGCTGCAGCAGTGGCGCTCGCGCAAGTCGATAAAATTCCAGCCGCAGGAACTGGCCGACCGCCTGCTACAGGTCCAGGAAAACGAACGCCACCGCCTCAGCCGCGAACTGCATGACGATATCGGCCAACTGCTGACCGCCGCCAAACTGCAAAGCGAATGGCTCAAGCGTCGCCTGCCCGACGACCTGCAAAGCCAATGCACGGTGTTATGCAATACCTTGAACGAAACCCTGGCCAAAGTGCGCGACGTGTCCGCCATCCTCAACCCCCGCCAGTTGGCCAGCCTGGGCCTTGAGGCGAGCCTGCGCGCGCACTTGCTCAAGACCCTGGAAAACACCTCGGTGCACTGGAGCCTGGAATGCCAGCAGCGCCTGACCGGCATCCCGGAAGAAATGGCCGTGGCCGCCTTTCGCATCACCCAGGAAGCGGTGACCAATATGTTGCGCCATGCCCAGGCGCAGAATTTGCTGGTACGCCTGCAACGCCTGCCCGAAGGCCTGTCGCTGATGATCTGCGATGACGGCCTGGGCTTTTCACCGGCGACCAACCCAGGCCTTGAAGGCCAACGAGGCATGGCCGGCATGACCGAGCGCATCGACCAACTGGGCGGTGCATTGTCTGTCAGCAGCCAGCCAGGCAAAGGCACGCGCATCGACGCGCTTTTTCCCTGGGCGCCCCGCGCCCTCGAACGGGCCAATTCCCCTAAGGTTCTCGAGTGACTTGCAACTTACTCCTGGTGGATGACCACGCACTGATCCGGGCCGGCGTACGCGCGCTGATCCAGGATATCCAAGGCTACAGCGTGATCGGCGAGGCCAGCGATGGCGCGCAATTGCTGGAGACATTCAGCGCACTGCAGCCAGATATCGTGCTGCTCGACCTGTCGATGAAATACACCGGCGGCCTCGACGCGCTTCAGCAACTCAAGGCGGCCTACCCCAAAAGCAAGGTGCTGATCCTGTCGATGCACACCGACCCGGAGCTGATCATGCGCGCGCTGGAGTCCGGCGCCCATGGCTACCTGCTCAAGGACACCACCGCCAGCGAGCTGGAACATGCCCTGCTGGCCTTGCGTAACAACGAGCGCTACCTGAGCCCTGCGATTGCCCACACGGTGATCAACCAGGCGCTGATCCGCAGCCAGGGGCCTGTCTCCTCCGCCGCCGACAACCATAACCTTACGGCGCGCCAGCTGGAGATCCTGCGTTTGATCGTGCGCGGCAAGTCCACCCGGGAAATCGCCCATGGCCTGGGCTTGAGTATCAAGACAGTGGAAGCGCATCGCTCGCAGATCATGAAACGCCTGCAGATCTTCGACGTGGCGGGCCTGGTGTTATTCGCCGTTCGCGAGCAGATCATCAGCCTGGACGACTAACGGCGAGCCCAGCGGCAAGTGCACGCGCAGGGCCTTGGGCAGCGCGGAAAAACGCAGGTCATCGCCTTTCAATGGCTCGCCATCAAGGTTGATATACAGCCCTTCGGCCACTTTGATCTCGACCCATGGCAGGCGCGCGCGGACAAACATATTGTCCAGGCCCCAGCCGTCACTCATCAGGGTCATCAGCGTGCCGACCACTTCCTGGGGCGCCGGCAAAATACTGATATCAAGCAAGCCATCATCGGCCAGCGCGCCAGGGCACAGCACATGCCCACCGCCCGCCTGGCGGCCGTTGCCGATGCCCAGTGCAAGCAAATCGCCCTTCCAGTGAAAGCCCGGCCCTTCCAGCTCGCCATACGCCGCCTTCAACTCGCTGAAACGCGACAGCCCGGTGAACAGATACGCCGCGCCGCCCAGCACTTTTTTCAGGTCTTCAGAGGTATTGGCGGTGACCTGGCTGCCAAAGCCGCCGGTGGCCATATTGAGGAACATCTGCCCACCGGCCTGACCGAGGTCGATGGCCCTGGGCGGCACATCCAGCAGCGCCAGCGCGCGTTCAGGCTCCAGCGGCACACCGGCGGCGCGGGCAAAGTCGTTGGCGGTGCCCAGCGGCATCAACACCAGGCTGGCGTCGGTCTTGGCCAAGGCCATGGCCTCGGCTACATCACGCAACGTGCCGTCGCCACCACCGGCGATCAAGTGGGTATAACCGTCGGCCAAGGCTTCATTGACCAGGCGCTGGGCATCGCCGCCCTCCCACGTCACCCGTACCGCCAGCTCCCAACCCTGCTCGCGCCGGGCCTGCACGGCAGCGCGCACGTCCTCATTGAGGGCTTGCTTGCCGTGCAGGATCAACAGTGCTTTGGGGGTGGTCATGGGGGCATTCTCCTGGGTTCAAGGGTTCCTGAAGGATGTGGACCTTTGAGGAGAAGAAAAAAGCCATCCGCTTGAAAATTAATTCGTCGCCGGGTTACATCAATTTCAAAGCCTGCGATTAAAAACCGACTACATTAAAACCAATGGTGCAGCGTTAACCGCTGGCGAGTCGCCAAAATTTTTGCTCAGGAGAGCCAGAATGAAAGACGACTCAACAGACGATAAACCCGCAATCGCCGCGCCCCTGGCTCGCCGGGACTTCCTCGGCAAAACCAGCCTGCTGGTTGGCAGCGCCGCGCTCGGGGTTGCTTTTGGCCCGTTGGCGCGCGCGGCACAATCTCCCGGATCAGCCGATGAACAACTGGAAGTGCCGGCCTGGACAAAAACCTTGGGCGGTCCCACCGGTGTGCCCTACGGTAAACCGTCCAGCTTTGAGACGGATGCGGTGCGCAATCTCTACCCCGGGCTTACCGAGCGCATGTCGGCCTACAGTACTTCGCCCCTGCAGGAACTGGACGGCATCATTACGCCCAACGGGCTGTTTTTTGAACGCCATCACGCCGGCGTGCCAGCGATTGATCCGGCCAGGCACTTCCTGGTGATTCATGGGCTGACCGACACAGCCTTGCTGTTCACCCTCGATGAGCTACGCCAGTTTCCCGCCGTCTCGCGCATCCACTTCATCGAATGCTCGGGCAACCCTTCATTCCTGCCGCCCTGGGGCAAAACCGCCGCTGAAGTCGCGGGCCTGGTCAGCTGTGCCGAGTGGATCGGCGTGCCGCTGAAAACCTTGCTGCACGCGGCTGGCCTTAAGCCAGGGGCGAAATGGGTTGTGGCTGAAGGCGCCGATGGCGCCGCCATGACCCGCAGCCTGCCGCTCGAAAAATGCCTGGATGACGTGTTGGTCGCCTACAGCCAAAACGGCGAAAGGCTGCGCCCCGAGCAAGGTTACCCCCTGCGTCTTATCGTTCCGGGTTATGAAGGCAATACCCACATCAAGTGGCTGCGCCGCCTGCATGTCACCGATGCCCCGGCGTACAGCCGTGAAGAAACGGCCAAATACACCGACTTGATGCCAGATGGGCGAGCCAGGAAGTTCTCCTTCGTGATGGAGTGCAAGTCACTCATCACGGCCCCGTCCGGCACCCAGACACTCACCCGCAAAGGCCCGCATGAAATACGCGGGATCGCCTGGAGCGGCAACGGCAAAATCACCCGCGTGGACGTGTCCGTCGACGGCGGGAACAACTGGTATGCGGCCACGCTGCAGGAGCCGGTGCTGAACAAATGCCTGACGGTGTTTCGCGCGCCCTTCCAATGGCTGGGCAAAGAAATGCTCATCATGAGCCGCGCCATCGACGAGACCGGCTACGTGCAACCCAGCCTGGAACAATTGAAAGCCGTGCGCGGGGACTTCTCGTTCTACCACAACAATGCAATCCAGCCCTGGCGCATCAACGCCAATGGGGAGGTGAGCAATGGCCGTGCATAACCTTACCGCCATGGCATTGGGGCTACTGAGCATGGGCGTGGTTGCGTGCGCATCGACGGCTGCGCAATCCGGCTTGGGGCAGCCGGTGACAGAGCACTACATCGCCCGCTGGAACATCGACGTCGCTCCCGATGGCAAGAGCCTGCCCGCCGGACAAGGCACGGTCATGGAAGGCGAAAAGGTCTATCAAACCAGCTGCCTTGGCTGCCACGGCGCGCACCTCGAAGGCGGCACAGGCCCGGCCTTGGTCGGCGGTGCCGGCTCGCTGCCCACGCCCAAACCGGTAAAAACCGTCGGCAGTTACTGGCCCTACGCAACCACCCTGTTCGACTATGTCAGGCGCACCATGCCCTTTCAGCAACCACAGTCGTTGAGCAATGATCAGGTGTACGCCGTGGTGGGTTACATCCTCAACAAAAACGAGATAGTGGAAGCGAACGCCACGGTGGATGCTGCCACCCTCACTCATCTGAAGATGCCCAATCGCGACGGCTTCTACGTCGACGACAGGCCGGATGTGCGTGTGGAGCCTTGCTATAAGGATTGTATCGGTAGCCCGAAAGCACGTTGATGTGCTTTTGATCCAACCACTCCGGTCGGCTTTCGATCTAAAGCGCAGATCAAAAGACCGCTGATTTCGCCAGCGAAAAGGATGTAATGGCCAGAGCAACAGAACAATACTCGGTCAACTGTGGGAGCTGGCTTGCCTGCGATGCAGGCACTTGGGCACATCAGGTACACCGAGTTGATGCCATCGCAGGCAAGCCAACTCCCACATTTCGACCGCGGTGTCTCAGAGGATCGCCGCAATCAGCTCTTGTGCAACTTGCTCATCAACTGCGCCTCAGCCTGGGTCAACCCACACGACTGCGTCAGCTCATCCACCGTCGCCCCCATGCCGACCAATTTGGCCGCCTGGGCAAACGACAGGCTTGAAGGATCACGCTGCTCGATCTGCGCCAACTTATCCGGCAACGGCCCAAGAATCGCGCGCAGTTCATGCACTTCATCCCCGACCTTCACCGCACTCTGCTGGAAGTGATCCACACGCTTGACCAAATCCAGAATCCGTCGGTCACGCACAGCATCGCGCTCGGCCTGCTGCACGGCCAGTTCCCGTTGCTGGCGCATATAGCGCAGCAGGAATGCCAACGTCCCGGCCCACAACAGGGCCAGGACAATCACCGCCGCATCAAGGAACAATCAGATGCTCTCCAGTTCCGACCATTCTTCTTCGCTCATCATCTTGTCCAACTCAACCAGAATCAACAGCTCGTTGTTCTTGTTGCACACGCCCTGGATGAACTTGGCCGACTCTTCGTTACCGACGTTCGGCGCGGTTTCCACTTCCGATTGGCGCAGGTAAACCACTTCAGCCACGCTGTCGACCATGATACCGACCACTTGCTTGTCGGCTTCGATGATCACGATACGCGTGTTGTCGTTGACTTCAGTAGGCATCAGGCCAAAACGCTGGCGGGTATCGATCACCGTCACCACGTTGCCACGCAGGTTGATGATGCCCAGCACGTAGCTCGGCGCGCCTGGAACCGGGGCGATTTCGGTGTAGCGCAGCACTTCCTGCACGCGCATCACGTTAATGCCGTAGGTTTCATTGTCCAGTTTGAAGGTAACCCATTGCAGGATCGGATCATCCAAACCTTGTGCGGATGCTGACTTGTTCATACCCCTGACCCCTTCAGTGTGTGCTTCTTCGACCGCGCAACCGCACGGCCCTTATTGTTCAATCAACTGCGTTTGTTCTGTGGCATCGTCTTGACCGCCCCACTGGCGATCAACTCGGCCAGTTCGGCGACGTCGAGCAACGCGCACATATGTTCAATCACGGTGCCCGCCAGCCAAGGCCGCTGGCCCCGGTGGCTGCGCCACTTGATTTCATTCGGGTCCAGGCGCAACGAGCGGCTGACTTGATGCACCGCCAGCCCCCACTCGTAGCCCTGCACCGAGATCACGTATTGCAAGCCCTGGCGAAAATCATCGCGGTAGCGGTCGGGCATCACCCAGCGCGCCGTATCCAGCACCTTGAGGTTGCCGGCCTGGCTGGGCAGGATGCCGAGGAACCACTCCGGTTGCCCGAACAGCGGCGTCAGCTCCTGGCCTTCCAGCGAGTAGATCGACCCCAGGCACACCAGCGGCACCGCCAGGGTCAACCCGGCGACGTCGAACAGCAGGCACTCGAACGGCTCGGCCGCCCACGATGGGCGACCGTCACCCGTGACCGGCGGCGGCGTGATGCTCGGCGGCAGGTGCACATCGACCACCGGTTCAACCACCACGGGCGTGACCACCACGGGCGCAGGCACAATCGGCACCACCACGTGGGCATCACGAGCCTGTTCTTCCAGCACCGCTAACTGAAATTCATCCAGGGTGCTTTCGGGTTCGACTACGGCCGGTTCAAGGACCAGAATCGGCTCGGGCAATTCTTCTGCCGTCGCATCCTGCAACAAGGCGTCCAGGTAGGATTCCAGTGCCAGTTGCGGCCGGGTCTTAAGCTCAACGGGACGGTTCATCACGCCACCTGCGCCACAAGTTGCTGGGACAGCAGATGTTTAAGCAACGCACGGTAAGCCAGTACGCCACGGCTCTTGCCGTCGAACTGCGACGGCGTGAGCCCGGCGCGGCTGGCGTCACGCAAGCGCGTGTCCACCGGAATGTAGCCGTTCCAGATCGTTTCCGGGTAAGCATCGCGCAACACCCGCAAGGTGCCCAGCGACGCTTGGGTACGACGGTCGAACAGTGTAGGCACGATGCTGAACGGCAGCGCCTGTTTGCGCGAACGGTTGATCATCGCCAAGGTGCTGACCATACGCTCCAGGCCTTTGACCGCCAGGTGTTCGGTCTGTACCGGGATCACCAACTGCTGGCTGGCCGCCAAGGCGTTGACCATCAGCACGCCCAGCAACGGTGGGCTGTCGATGATCGCGTAGTCGAAGTCCTGCCACAGTTGCGCCAGGGTCTTGGCGATCACCAGGCCCAGGCCGCTCTGCCCCGGCGACTGGCGCTCAAGGGTCGCCAGCGCGGTACTCGACGGCAACAGCGAAATGCTCTCGTTGCTGGTGGGCAGCAGCAATTGCCCGGGCAAATCTGCCGGTACGCTGCCCTTGTGCAGGAACAGGTCGTAACAGCTGTGCTCCAGCGCATCCGGGTCATAGCCGAAATAACTGGTCATCGAGCCGTGCGGGTCCAGGTCGACCACGACCACACGCTTGCCCGCCTCGGCCAGCAAGCCGGCCAAGGCGATGGACGTGGTGGTCTTGCCGACTCCACCCTTTTGATTGGCAACTGCCCAGACTCTCATTCAGTTGGTTCCTCCCGGTAGGCTAAGGCGCGACCGAGACATTACATAACATTATTGAGCCGGTGACGGAGAATTGACGGCGCTCTGACGAACCGGCGGCTTAACGGTTGGCGGTGCAGTTTGTGTGCCAGCCCGCTTCAAGGCTGCATCCGGTGTTGCGTTGGCAGTACCGGTGCCGGTCAGGCTGCGGCGCACATCCAGGTTACGTGACACCACCAGCACCACACGGCGGTTGCGCGCGCGGCCTTCGGCAGTGGCGTTATTGGCCACCGGTTGGAACTCACCGTAACCCACCGACGCCAGGCGCCCAGGGTTCACGCCCTGCATCGCGAGCATGCGCACGATGCTTGAGGCCCGTGCCGATGACAGCTCCCAATTGGTCGGGTATTGCGCGGTGCTGATCGGGAAATTATCGGTAAAGCCTTCGACGTGGATCGGGTTCTCAAACGGTTTGAGAATCGCCGCCACCTTATCGATGATGGTAAACGCCTGATCGCTCGGCAACGCATCGGCGCTGGCGAACAGCAGGCTGGAATTAAGCTCGATCTCCACCCACAACTCATTACCGCGCACGGTCATCTGGTTGGATTTGATCAAGTCGCCAAACGCGGCACTGATGTCATCGGCGATGCTTTTGAGCGGGTCGCTGGTGCCACCGATGCCGGCGGCGGTTTCGTCACTGTCATTGACCAGCGGCTTGGCCGGCGTCACGGTCTTGGGCCGCTCCTCGCCAATCGGGATCGGCTTGAGCGAGCGGTCGGTGTCGTTGAACACGCCCACCAGCGCCTGGGAAATAATCTTGTACTTGCCTTCGTTGATCGACGAAATGGAGTACATCACCACAAAAAACGCGAACAGCAAGGTGATGAAGTCGGCGTAAGACACCAGCCAGCGTTCATGGTTGACGTGCTCTTCAGGCTCGCGGCGGCGACGGCTCACAGGCAGATACCTCCCTGACCCCTATTGAGCGCTTCACTGGTGCCCGCTTCATTGTGGCGAGCGAGCTTGCTCGCGCTGGGGCGCGAAGCGGACCCACTCCAGGCAATGCGTTTGTTCAGGCAGGTTGCGGTGTATGGTTTTGGGGCTGCTTCGCAGCCCAGCGTGAGCAAGCTCACTCGCCACAACAAGCTCACTCGCCACAACAAGTTCGCTCGCCACATAACGCTCACTGGCCACAGGTCGATGTGCATGGGCATTAATCCATGAAGCCCTGGAGCTTCAATTCGATGGAGCGCGGGTTCTCGCCCTCGGCAATCGACAAGATGCCTTCCAGCAGCATTTCGCGGTAACGCGATTGGCGCATGGCGATCGACTTGAGCTTGCTGGCCACCGGCAACAACACCAGGTTGGCACTCGCCACGCCGTAAATGGTGGCGACAAACGCCACGGCAATGCCGCTGCCCAGCTGCGACGGGTCGGCCAGGTTGCCCATCACGTGGATCAGGCCCATCACGGCACCGATGATGCCGATGGTCGGCGCGTAGCCGCCCATGCTTTCAAAGACTTTGGCGGCGTTGATGTCGCGGCTTTCCTGGGTGTAGAAATCCACCTCAAGGATGCTGCGAATCGCCTCGGGTTCGGCGCCGTCGACCAGCAATTGCAGGCCTTTGCGTGCATAGCTGTCGGGCTCGGCATCGGCCACGCCTTCCAGGCCCAGCAGGCCTTCCTTGCGCGCGGTGAGGCTCCAGTTGACCACACGGTCGATGCCGCCGGGCAGGTCCACGCGCGGCGGGAAGATAATCCACACCAGAATCTGCATGGCGCGCTTGAACGAACTCAGCGGCGACTGCAACAGCGCCGCGCCCACAGTACCGCCAATCACGATCAGCGCCGCCGGGCCATTGGCCAAGGCGCCGAGGTGGCCGCCTTCCAGGTAGTTGCCGCCGATAATCGCGACAAACGCCATGGTGATGCCAATCAGGCTCAAGACATCCATCAGAGGCAGGCCTCCACCAGATGTTTGCCGATGTCGTCCAGGCTATAAACCGCGTCAGCCAGGTCCGCCTTGACGATGGCCATGGGCATGCCATAAATCACGCAGCTGGCTTCGTCCTGCGCCCAGATCGCGCTGCCACCCTGCTTGAGCAGGCGTGCGCCTTCACGGCCGTCGGCGCCCATGCCGGTGAGTACCACCGCCAGAACTTTGTCGCCGTAGGACTTGGCCGCCGAGCCGAAGGTGATATCCACGCACGGCTTGTAGTTCAAGCGCTCGTCGCCCGGCAGGATTTTGATCGCGCCACGGCCGTCGACCATCATCTGCTTGCCGCCCGGTGCCAGCAGTGCCAGGCCAGGACGCAGGATGTCACCATCCTCGGCCTCCTTGACGCTGATGCGGCACAGCTTGTCCAGGCGCTCGGCAAAGGCCTTGGTGAAGGCGGCGGGCATGTGCTGGATCAACACGATCGGCGCCGGGAAGTTGGCCGGCAGTTGAGTCAACACGCGTTGCAAGGCCACCGGGCCGCCAGTGGATGTACCAATGGCGACCAGCTTGTAGGCTTTGCGCTTGGGCGCAGGCGAATGCGCGCTCGGTGCCGGGGCCCGCGCCGGCGCCACTGCGGGCCGGGCTATCGGTGCCGGGGCCGGGCGAGCAAACGTCGAGGTGCTCGGCGTCGGCGCGGCAACTGGCGCGGGCGCAGGCGCAGGCGCAGGCGCACTGAACAGGCTGCGACGATTACTGCGCGAAATGCTGTGCACCTTCTCGCACAGCATCTGCTTGACCTTGTCGGGGTTGCGCGAGATGTCTTCGAAATTCTTCGGCAGGAAGTCCACCGCACCCGCGTCCAACGCATCCAGGGTCACCCGGGCGCCTTCGTGGGTCAGCGAGGAGAACATCAACACCGGGGTCGGGCAGCGCTGCATGATGTGCCGGACTGCGGTGATGCCATCCATCATCGGCATCTCGTAGTCCATGGTGATCACGTCCGGTTTCAACGCAATGGCTTGATCAATCGCCTCTTTGCCGTTGGTGGCCGTGCCGACCACCTGGATGGTTGGATCGGCGGAAAGAATTTCCGAGACGCGGCGGCGGAAGAAACCCGAATCGTCCACCACCAGGACCTTGACTGCCATAAACACTCCGTTAGGCGGGGCGGGCAAACCGCCCTGCCCCGCCAGAATCAAATACGCCGTGCGGCGTAACGCTTGAGCATGCTCGGAACATCGAGAATCAGCGCGATCCGACCGTCACCGGTGATGGTCGCACCCGACATGCCCGGGGTTCCCTGCAGCATTTTGCCCAAAGGCTTGATGACCACTTCTTCCTGGCCCACCAGTTGATCGACCACAAAGCCAATGCGCTGGGTGCCCACGGACAGAATCACCACATGGCCTTCGCGCTGCTCTTCATGCTTGGCCGAAGCCACCAGCCAGCGCTTGAGGTAGAACAGTGGCAACGCCTTGTCGCGCACGATCACCACTTCCTGGCCGTCCACCACGTTGGTGCGTGACAGGTCGAGGTGGAAGATCTCGTTGACGTTGACCAGCGGGAAGGCGAACGCCTGGTTGCCCAGCATCACCATCAGGGTCGGCATGATCGCCAAGGTCAACGGCACCTTGATCACGATCTTGGAGCCCTGGCCCTTGGTCGAGTAAATATTGATCGAGCCGTTGAGCTGGCTGATCTTGGTCTTCACCACGTCCATGCCCACGCCACGGCCGGACACATCGGAAATCTCGGTTTTGGTCGAGAAGCCCGGCGCGAAGATCAGGTTGTAGCATTCGGTGTCGGTCAGGCGGTCGGCGGCGTCCTTGTCCATCACGCCGCGCTTGACCGCGATATTGCGCAGAATCGCCGGGTCCATGCCTTTGCCGTCATCGGTGATCGACAGCAGGATATGGTCGCCTTCCTGCTCGGCCGCCAGAATCACCTTGCCGTTACGCGACTTGCCCGAGGCTTCGCGTTCTTCCGGGGTTTCGACGCCATGGTCGACGGCGTTGCGCACCAAGTGGACCAGCGGGTCGGCCAGGGCCTCGACAAGGTTTTTGTCGAGGTCGGTTTCTTCACCCACCAGTTCCAGGTTGATTTCTTTCTTGAGCTGGCGCGCGAGGTCGCGAACCAGGCGCGGGAAACGGCCGAAGACTTTCTTGATCGGCTGCATCCGCGTTTTCATTACGGCGGTCTGCAAGTCTGCGGTGACCACGTCGAGGTTCGACACGGCCTTTTGCATGGCTTCATCGCCGCTGTTCAGGCCCAGGCGCACCAGGCGGTTACGCACCAACACCAGTTCGCCGACCATGTTCATGATGTCGTCCAGGCGCGCGGTATCAACCCGCACGGTGGTTTCGGCTTCACTGGCAGGCTTTTCGGCTACCGGCGCCGCTGCGGCACGCGCAGGTGCGGCAGCCGGTGCCGGTGCGGGCTTGGCAGCCACAGGCGCGGCGGCTTTGGCTGGCGCAGGTTTGGCAGCCACAGGCGTTGCAGTCGCTGCTGCGGCCGGGGCCACTTCAGAGAACTTGCCTTTGCCATGCAACTCGTCGAGCAGCGCTTCGAATTCGTGATCGGAGATCAGGCCGTCAGCGGCAGGCTCAACGCTGGCAGGCGCAGCGCTGGCGGCAGGTGCGGCCGCGATGGCGGCGACTTCCGGCAAGGCTTCGGCAGCAAACGTGCCCTTGCCATGCAGTTGGTCGAGCAGTGCTTCGAATTCGTCGTCGGTAATGTCGGTGGCGCTTGTAGATGTGGCAGACGCAGCAGGCGCTGCCGACTCAGCAGCAGGTGCCACGGCGTCCGGCGCAAACTGGCCTTTACCGTGCAACTGGTCGAGCAGGGATTCGAATTCTGCGTCGGTAATGTCTTCGCTGGTCGGCACGGCAGGCGTAGCCACCGCTTGCGGTGCTTCAGCTTCGGCTTTCACCGCGCTCAGGGAGTTGAGCAGCTGTTCGAACTCGCTGTCGGTCACATCCGGCTCGGCTTCAACTTCAGGCTCAGGCGCGGCGACCGGCGCAACCGAGGTATCGGCAGGTTCGGCCAGGCGTGCCAGCGCAGCCAGCAGCTCCGGCGTGGCAGCAGTGATCGGCGCACGCTCGCGCACCTCGCTGAACATGCCGTTGACCGCATCCAATGCTTCGAGAATCACGTCCATCAGTTCCGAGTCGACGTGACGCTCACCCTTGCGCAGGATGTCGAACACGTTCTCGGCGATGTGACAGCACTCCACCAGCTCATGGAGCTGGAGGAAGCCGGCGCCCCCTTTTACAGTGTGAAAACCGCGAAAAATTGCATTGAGCAGGTTCGCATCATCCGGTCGGCTTTCCAGCTCGACCAGTTGTTCGGACAGTTGCTCTAAAATTTCGCCGGCCTCTACAAGGAAATCCTGAAGGATTTCTTCATCGGCGCCGAAGCTCATGTGGGTGCTCCTTAGAAGCCTAAACTGGATAACAGGTCATCTACGTCATCCTGACCTGACACAACGTCTTCACGTTTATCGGCATGAATCTGCGGACCTTCACCCTTGGCGAGATGTTTTTGTGGATCTTTTTCCGAGAGGATCGCTGCGCGGTCATGTTCGATGCCGGCAAAACGGTCGACCTGGCCGGCCATCAGTACCAATTTGAGCAAGTTGCTTTCCACTTCGGTGACCAGTTGGGTCACGCGCTTGATCACTTGACCGGTGAGGTCCTGGTAATCCTGGGCCAGCAGAATGTCATTGAGGTTGCTGGCCACCGTGCGGTTTTCCTGTTCGGTGCGCGACAGAAAGCCCTCGACCCGACGCGCCAACTCACGAAACTCCTCAGCCCCCACTTCCCGGCGCATGAAGCGGCCCCAGTCAACGCTGAGCGCCTGAGCTTCGGTGGCCATGCCATTGACCAAGGGCGTGGCGTTTTCCACCAGGTCCATGGTGCGGTTGGCCGCCGCCTCAGTCAGCCGGACCACATAGGACAGGCGTTCGGTGGCATCGGTGATCTGCGAGATTTCTTCGGCCTGGGGCATGTGCGGGTCAATCTGAAAATTGACGATTGCACTGTGCAGCTCGCGTGTGAGCTTGCCCACTTCCTGATACAGGCCGCGGTCACGGGTCTGGTTAAGCTCATGGATCAACTGCACCGCGTCGCCGAACTGGCCTTTTTCAAGGCTGTCGACCAACTGGTGAGCATGCTTTTTCAGGGTCGATTCAAAATCGCCCTGTGACGTTTCTTTATGCTCCATAGCTCCCCCGTGGTGACATCAGCCGTGGATGCGTTCGAAGATTTTTTCGATCTTCTCTTTCAAGGCCAATGCAGTGAATGGCTTGACCACGTAACCGTTAACCCCGGCTTGGGCGGCTTCGATGATCTGTTCACGCTTGGCTTCGGCGGTCACCATCAACACAGGCAAGCTGCGCAGTTTTTCATCGGCGCGCACGTGACGCAGCAAGTCGATACCGGTCATGCCCGGCATGTTCCAGTCGGTTACCAGAAAGTCGATGCTCCCGCTGTTGAGGATCGGAATCGCCGTCAGGCCGTCATCCGCCTCGACCGTGTTGGTGAACCCAAGGTCACGCAACAGGTTTTTTATGATCCGCCGCATCGTTGAGAAGTCATCAACGATGAGGATTTTCATGTTCTTGTCCAATTCGACCTCCAAGCAGTCTTAAACGCGCCCAGCACCTGGACGCGCCATTTCAATCAACAGGCGTTACACAAAAAGGACTGCCCAGGGCACCACGGCACGAACCCGCAAAAGCGTAGAGCCTTTGCGGTAGCGTCTGCAGTGTCCCCACACTGCCTGTCAGCGCGCGCGCCACTCTCCCAATCGCCCCCGCAAGCGGGCGGCGCACTGGCTATGCAGCTGGCTGACACGCGATTCGCTGACCCCCAGGACCTCACCGATTTCCTTGAGGTTCAGCTCTTCGTCGTAGTACAGCGCCAACACCAGTCGCTCACGCTCCGGCAAATTGGCAATCGCCTCCGCCAACGCGCTCTGGAAACGTTCGTCTTCCAGGTCGCGCGACGGTTCCAGATGTGCACTCGCGCCGTCCTCGTGCAGCCCTTCGTGTTCGCCGTCCTGCAAAAGGTCGTCGAAACTGAACAGGCGGCTGCCCAAGGTATCGTTCAAAATCCCGTAGTAATCGTCGAGACTCAATTGGAGTTCGGCCGCAACTTCATGATCTTTAGCGTCACGACCGGTTTTTGCTTCAATTGCACGAATTGCGTCACTGACCATACGCGTATTGCGGTGTACCGAACGCGGCGCCCAATCCCCTTTACGCACTTCATCGAGCATCGCACCGCGTATGCGAATACCCGCATACGTCTCGAAACTCGCGCCCTTGCTCGCGTCGTATTTGGTCGACACTTCGAGCAGGCCGATCATGCCGGCCTGGATCAAGTCCTCAACCTGCACACTGGCAGGCAGGCGTGCCAGCAAGTGATAGGCAATGCGCTTGACCAAGGGCGCATAGCGCTCGATCAGTTCGCCCTGACTGTCACGTGCCGACTTTTTGTAAAGGTTGTAGCCGCTGGATGTCATAGCACAGGTCCCGCGCTCGTCTGATGCACCAATCGCTCGACGAAAAACTCCAGATGCCCCCGAGGGTTGGCAGGCAACGGCCAAGTATCGACCTTCTGAGCAATAGCCTTGAACGCCAATGCGCACTTCGAACGAGGGAACGCTTCATAGACTGCACGCTGCTTTTGCACAGCCTTGCGCACACACTCGTCATAAGGAACTGCGCCCACGTATTGTAAGGCGACATCGAGGAAGCGATCCGTGACCTTGGTCAACTTGGCAAACAGATTTCGCCCTTCCTGCGGGCTTTGGGCCATGTTGGCCAGCACGCGGAAGCGGTTCATGCCGTAGTCACGGTTAAGCAGTTTGATCAGGGCATAGGCGTCGGTGATCGACGTGGGTTCGTCGCACACCACCAGCAGCACTTCTTGCGCGGCGCGCACGAAGCTGACCACGGACTCGCCGATCCCGGCGGCGGTGTCGATCACCAGCACATCGAGGTTGTCGCCGATGTCGCTGAACGCCTGAATCAGGCCGGCATGCTGCGCCGGGCTCAGGTGCACCATGCTCTGGGTGCCTGAGGCAGCCGGCACGATGCGAATGCCACCGGGGCCTTGCAGCAGCACATCGCGCAGCTCACAACGGCCTTCGATCACATCGGCAAGGGTGTGTTTGGGTGTCAGCCCCAGCAGAACGTCCACGTTCGCCAGGCCCAGGTCAGCATCCAGCAGCATGACGCGACGGCCAAGCTCTGCCAGGGCCAGGGACAAATTCACTGACACGTTAGTTTTCCCGACGCCACCTTTGCCGCCGGTCACCGCGATCACCTGTACGGGATGCATGCTGCCCATTTTATTTCTTTACCTTGTCTTGCTTAGACGCAGGCTACATGGCTTGGCCGCGTGAATCGCTTGCAGACCATCGATGTAGATACATTTCACGGTGTTCATCCTGCCTCACCCCACCCGCTTAGCCGGGTTGTGGTAAAGGTCGGCGAACATATCGGCCATCGCTTCCTCGCTAGGCTCTTCTTGCATTTGCACACTGACAGCACGGCTGACCAACTGATGACGGCGCGGCAGATGCAAATCATCCGGGATCCGCGGCCCGTCGGTCAGGTAGGCAACCGGTAACTCATGACTGATAGCCAGGCTCAACACCTCGCCCAGGCTCGCAGTTTCGTCGAGCTTGGTGAGAATGCAACCGGCCAGGCCACAGCGTTTGTAGCTGTGGTAGGCAGCGGTAAGAACCTGTTTCTGGCTGGTGGTTGCAAGCACCAGGTAATTTTTCGACTTGATGCCACGCCCGGCCAGGCTTTCAAGCTGCATGCGCAGTGCCGGGTCGCTGGCTTGCAAGCCGGCCGTGTCGATCAACACCACGCGCTTGCGCAGCAGTGGGTCGAGTGCATTGGCCAGCGACTGGCCCGGGTCGACGTGGGTCACCGTCACATTGAGGATGCGGCCCAAGGTCTTGAGCTGCTCCTGGGCGCCGATGCGATAGCTGTCCATGCTCACCAGCGCGATGTTCTGCGCGCCGTACTTGAGCACATAACGCGCGGCCAGCTTGGCCAGGGTGGTGGTCTTGCCCATGCCGGCGGGGCCGACCATGGCAATCACACCGCCCTCTTCCAGCGGTTCGATTTCCGGCGTGGCGATCATGCGCGCCAGGTGCGCCAGCAACATGCGCCAGGCTTGGCGCGGTTCTTCGACTTCAGCCGTCAGTGCAAGCAAATCGCGCGACAACGGGCCGGACAGGCCGATGCGTTGCAGGCGACGCCACAGGTTGGCCTGGTGCGGTTTGCTGCCTTGCAGTTGCGTCCACGCCAGCGAGCCCAGCTGCACTTCGAGCAGCTCACGCAGGCCATTGAGTTCAAAACGCATCGAGTCGAGCGCGCGCTGGTCGACAGCGGCGGCCGGGGCTGGCGCTGCAGGGCGTGGCGGTTCTTTGAAGGTCGGTTCTACCAACGGCTCGGCGGCGGTCAGCGGCAAGCCGGCGAACAATTGGCGATTGGTGCTGGCATCGCTGTCGCCACGCATGCTCAATTCAGCCTGGGCCGAGACAATGCGCGAAGCGGTCTTGCGCAGTTCGTCTTCGAGTTCCATGTTCGGCACGCGCGGCGCCAGCGCCGACGGGGTGTAATCCAGGGCAGCCGTCAGCTCGACACCGCCGGCAATGCGACGGTTTCCAATAATCGCGGCATCGGCGCCCAGCTCATCACGTACCAGTTTCATGGCCTGACGCATATCGGCGGCGAAAAAACGCTTAACTTGCATAACCCACTACCTCAGCCGTTGGGCCCTACTGTCGCGACGATAGTCACTTGCTTATTGTCAGGAATTTCCTGATAAGCCAAAACGTGCAAATTCGGAACTGCCAGGCGACCAAACCGCGACAACATCGCTCGAACCGGGCCTGCCACCAGCAGAATCACCGGGTGGCCCGCCATTTCCTGACGCTGGGCGGCTTCGATCAACGAACGCTGCAGTTTCTCAGCCATGCTTGGCTCCAGCAGAACGCCCTCTTCCTGGCCAAGTCCGGCCTTCTGAATACTATTGAGCAATATTTGTTCCAACCTTGGTTCCAAGGTGATCACAGGCAGCTCAGACTCAATGCCTACAATGCTTTGCACGATGGCGCGGGACAACCCGACACGCACCGCGGCCACCAAAGCGGCAGTATCTTGACTCTTGGCGGCATTGTTGGCGATGGCCTCGGCAATGCTGCGAATGTCGCGCACCGGCACCTGTTCGGCGAGCAAGGCTTGCAGCACCTTGAGCAACTGCGACAGCGACAGCACGCCGGGTACCAGTTCTTCGGCCAGTTTCGGCGAGGCTTTGGCCAGCAAACCCATCAATTGCTGGACTTCCTCGTGGCCGATCAGCTCATGGGAGTGCTTGTAGAGGATCTGGTTGAGGTGGGTGGCGACCACGGTGCTGGCGTCGACCACGGTGTAACCGAGCGATTGTGCCTGGCTGCGCTGGCTGACTTCGATCCATACCGCTTCCAGGCCAAAAGCCGGATCTTTGGCGGTAATGCCATTAAGCGTGCCGAACACCTGGCCAGGGTTGATCGCCAACTCACGATCCGGGTAGATCTCGGCTTCGGCCAGGATCACGCCCATCAGGGTCAGGCGGTAGGCGCTGGGGGCCAAATCAAGGTTGTCGCGGATGTGCACGGTGGGCATCAAGAAGCCCAGGTCCTGGGACAGCTTCTTGCGCACACCCTTGATCCGCGCGAGCAGTTGGCCACCCTGGTTACGGTCCACCAGCGGAATCAGGCGGTAGCCGACTTCCAGGCCGATCATGTCGATCGGGGTCACGTCATCCCAGCCCAGCTCCTTGGTTTCCTGGGCGCGGGCCGGGGATGGCAGCAAGTCTTGCTGGCGGGCGATTTCCTGCTGGGCCTGGACCTTGACCGCATTTTGCTTGCGCCAGAACAGGTAGGCACCACCGGCGGCCATGGCCGCCATGCTCAGGAACGACACGTGCGGCATGCCCGGCACGATGCCCATGATCGCCATGATGCCGGCGGCTACGGCCAGCGCCTTGGGCGAGGCGAACATCTGGCGGCTGATCTGCTTGCCCATGTCTTCGGAGCCCGAAGCACGGGTGACCATGATGGCTGCAGCTGTGGATAACAACAGTGATGGCAATTGCGCCACTAAACCGTCACCAATGGTCAGCAAGGCGTAGACCTTGCCCGCATCGCCGAAGGTCATGCCGTGCTGGAAGATCCCGACCGCCATGCCGCCAATCAGGTTGATAAACAGGATCAACAGGCCAGCGATGGCGTCGCCGCGCACGAATTTACTCGCGCCGTCCATGGAGCCATAGAATTCGGCTTCCTGGGCGACTTCCAGGCGACGGGATTTGGCTTGGTTCTGGTCGATCAGGCCGGCGTTGAGGTCAGCGTCGATCGCCATTTGCTTGCCGGGCATGGCGTCGAGGGTAAACCGCGCGCTCACCTCGGAAATCCGCCCGGCGCCCTTGGTCACCACCACGAAGTTGATGATCATCAAAATCGCGAACACCACGATACCAACCACATAGTTACCGCCGATCACCACCTCACCAAAGGCCTGGATCACCTTACCGGCGGCGGCGTGGCCGTCCTGGCCGTGGAGCATCACCACTCGTGTGGATGCCACGTTCAGCGCCAGGCGCAGCAGGGTCGCGATCAGCAAAATGGTCGGGAATACGGCGAAATCCAGCGGCCGCAGGGCATACACGCAGACCAGCAGCACCACCACCGACAGCGCAATGTTGAAGGTGAAAAACACGTCGAGCAGGAACGGCGGCATTGGCAACATCATCATTGCCAGCATCACCAGCAACAACAACGGCACACCCAGGTTGCCCCGCGACAAATCAGTCAGGGTGCCACGGGCCGTGTTGAGCATTTGAGAGCGATCTACCACCGGTATTCCTCGTGTTCCTTGAAGCAAAGTTTTGACGCGGGAGAGCGTCCTGGAGGCGGTATTGCAAGAAGCCTTCCAACTTTGGTTTCAGGGCGACGATCGTCGAGTGGTCACCGGTTCAAATGTGGGAGCTGGATGGGGGTGTGATGATCGTTCCCACGCGCAGCAAAGGAATGCAGCCAGGGACGCTCCGCGTCCCGACTTGAGCCCGGCGCAACGGTGACGCAGAGCGTCACGGGAGGCATTCCCACGCGGGAGCGTGGGAACGATCTTCAGCGGGCTTGCTCGCGAAGGCGGTGGTTCAGTTAGAACAGTTTTGGCTGACACACCGCTTTCGCGAGCAAGCCCGCTCCCACAGCTGGATGGGGGTGTACCTGTTGTAAAGATCGTTCCCACGCTCTGCGTGGGAATGCAGCCAGGGACGCTCCGCGTCCCGACTTGAGCCTTGCGCAACGGTGACGCAGAGCGTCACAGGAGGCATTCCCACACGGGAGCGTGGGAACGATCTTCAACCAGCTCCCACAGTTGGATGGGTGTGTACCTGTTGTTACTGAGGAAATTTCCGACAAGGTTTTCGGGTTGCCCCTAGGAACCGGGCTCCCTAGTCTCCGTACACCGCTGCAAATGCAGTGGTCGGGCGTCGCGGCCCGGTTTACTACGGAGTAAAAGCACCATCTCCCTTTCAGTCGACGCTTTTTTATCGTCTACTGTGCGGCGCTATGGCGGCTGTGCGCGGGATACCTTCGGGTATGCCGGGTTGCTCCTAGACCGGTCCGCGAACCTGCGTACAGCTGCCACCTTCAATCGCGTCGCGGCGATCAGTGGCGGCTCCACTTTCGCAAGGAGCTTCACAA
>NZ_WKDB01000044.1:0-56607 GCF_021606215.1 Pseudomonas sp. PA-5-4B
GTCTTTGTCCATCTTTTTCTTGGTGGCTTTGTCCCACAGGCGGCAGCCGTCCGGGCTGAATTCGTCGCCCAGGACGATGGTGCCGTCGTGGAACACGCCGAATTCGAGTTTGAAGTCGACCAGCAGCAGGCCTGCGTCGTCGAACAGCTTGCTCAGCACGTCGTTGACCTTGAGGGACAACTCTTTCATGCGTACCAGTTGCTCAGCGGTGCCCCAGCCGAATGCCACCACGTGGGATTCGTTGATGAACGGGTCGCCCTTGGCGTCGTCCTTCAGGAACAGCTCGAACGTGTAAGGGTTGAGCTTGAGGCCCTCTTCCACGCCCAGGCGCTTGACCAGGCTGCCGGCGGCGTAGTTACGCACGACGCATTCGACCGGGATCATGTCGAGCTTCTTGACCAGGCACTCGTTATCGCCCAGCAGTTTGTCGAATTGGGTCGGAATGCCGGCCGCTTCGAGTTTTTGCATGATGAAGGCGTTGAACTTGTTGTTCACCATGCCTTTGCGATCAAGCTGTTCGATGCGCTTGCCGTCGAACGCCGAGGTGTCGTTGCGAAACAGCAGGATCAGGCGGTTGGCGTCGTCGGTCTTGTATACCGACTTGGCTTTGCCGCGGTAGAGTTCTTCACGTTTTTCCATGATGGGCTCCGCTTGCTAAATGGTGGGCTAGGCGATGTGTCGCCAGTCGAGCCCTGAATCTTGATCGGCCAGTTGCAGCCAGTCCGGGTCGCACCCAAGGGTGTCGACAAAACATTGCCGCGCAAGCGCAGGCAGGTTGTTCTTGCTGCTCAGGTGGGCCAGGACCAGGTGTTGCAAGTCTTGCCAGCCCAACTCATACACCAGGTACGCCGCCTGGTGGTTGTTCAAATGTCCCAGTTCGCCGCCTACCCGCTGCTTGAGAAAGTAGGGGTAATGACCACGTGCCAGCAGGTCGCGGCAGTGGTTGGACTCGATCATCAAGGCATCGAGGTCACGGTAACCGTCCAGCACCTTGGAGCAGTAGGAGCCCAGGTCGGTGAGCACGCCGAAACGCCGCTGACCGCCACTGAATACATACTGCGTCGGTTCCTGGGCGTCGTGCGCTACGGCAACTACGTCAATGCTCAACGCACCGATCTGCAGCGTCTCGCCACCGGCCAGGAAGCCTGCGGGTTCTATGGGTTTGCGCATCCCGCGCAAGGTGCCGCGACTCAGGTACACCGGAAGATTGTAGCGCCGAGACAGCAAACCCACGCCATGCACGTGGTCGGCATGTTCGTGGGTCACCACAATTGCGCTCAGCTGCGAGGGGTGAACCCCCAGGCGCAGCAGGCGCCGCTCGGTTTCTTTTAACGAGAAACCACAATCCACCAGCACATACGTGTCGTCATGTGCGACCAGCGTGCCGTTCCCTTGGCTACCGCTGCCGAGAACGGCAAAACGCATCGGGTCAGCCCAGGTTGTCCTGAATCACGCCCAACACTTTGCGCGCTGTTTCAGCCGGCGCAACGGTGTTGATGTTCTTCTCGACGGTCACTTGTACGCTCTCGCCCACCTTGCTCAAACGAACCTGGTAACGCTCGGCACGTGTTTCGATCTCTTCCTTGGTCGGCTTGCTGCCGAACAACTTGCCGAAGAAACCTGGCTCGTCGTCTTTCTTCTCGGCCTTTTCCGCTACGTTGATGTAGTACAGGCCCAGGCTGCGGTTGATGTCTTCAACGCGCCATGGACCTTGCTCCAACGCACGGCCAACACTGGCCCAGGCACGGTCGAGGTCTTCACCCAGGGTGAGCACCACGTTGCCGCTGCCGTCTTCGGTGAGGCTGACGCGGTTAGGCGTGTCGAAGTTACCGGCGGCGAGCAGGGAAACCGAACCGCCCTTCTCGGAGATACGGCTCATGCTGGCCAGCATCTCGTCGACCAACGCGGCGTCTACGCCCATGTTGACCGAACGCGGGGTGAAATCGACGTTGGCAGTGCTGCCGGCAGGACGCTCGGCGCTCACCACGTAGACTTCACTGGTATTGCGCTGCACGCCTGGCTCGATGCGCACACGCACACGGGCTTCGCTGTCGGGCGCTACACCGCTCGCCTGCAGGCGCTTGGCCATGCTGGCGGACAGTTCGCTGCCGTGCTGCCATGCCGTGGTGAACTCACCGGTTTGCGGGCGTTGTTGATCAATGCTGAAACCGTTGTCCTGGAAGAACTGCACCGCCACTGGCCAGACTTCAGCCGGTGGGCGTTGGGCCATGATCCAGCGGTTGTCGCCGCTCTTTTGCAGGCTGTAGTCGCTGGTGTCCGCCACGGCCGAGATCGGCTGCGGGCGTGGCACTACGTACTCGCCCTTGGTGGTGTCATCGGCGACGTTGCGCGGAATCGGCAACAACGGGTCAAGGCGCTTGGCGACGTTGACGTCCGGCGGCAGTTGCATCGGTTTGGTTGCTTGGGCTTCCAGGTAATCGCTGCCGCGGTCACGGAAGTAGCCTTCCGGGCCCCATACCCAACCGCAGCCACTGGTGCTGGAGATAATCAAGGCAAGTGCGGAAAGTCCGGCCAATCGCTTCATGCGTAGTGCTTCCTCAATTAAACCAGGACGCCGGACTGGCGCAGGGCCTGTCGCAGCGGTTCGTGACAGGCTTCGCTGAGCCGGGTGAGCGGCAGACGGATACCGTCCGGCATCAAGCCCATCTCAAACAGTGCCCATTTCACGGGAATAGGGTTGGATTCAATAAACAGTGTCTTGTTGAGCGGCATCAGTTGCTCGTGGATCGCACGGGCTTTTACGGCGTCACCGGCGATGGCGGCGGCGCACATGTCGCTCATGGCGCGTGGCGCGACGTTGGCGGTCACCGAGATGTTGCCTTTGCCGCCCAGCAGGATCAGCTCGACCGCCGTGGCGTCGTCACCGGAATACACCAGGAAGTCGCTGCTCACGCCGGCCAGGATGTCCTTGGCGCGCTGCAGGTCGCCGGTAGCTTCCTTGATGCCGATAATGTTCGGCACGGTGGACAGGCGGATCACGGTCTCGGCCTTCATGTCACAGGCCGTGCGGCCAGGAACGTTGTAGAGGATCTGCGGGATGTCGACGGCTTCGGCGATGGCCTTGAAGTGCTGGTACAAGCCTTCCTGGGTCGGCTTGTTGTAGTACGGGGTTACCAGCAGGCAGGCATCGGCGCCGGCTTTCTTGGCGTTCTTGGTCAGCTCGATCGCTTCACGCGTCGAGTTGGCGCCTGTGCCGGCGATTACGGCAATGCGGCCCGCCACGCGCTTGACCACGAACTCGATGACCTGGATGTGTTCTTCCACATCAAGGGTGGCCGATTCACCTGTGGTGCCGACCGCCACGATGGCGTTGGTGCCTTCTTGCAGGTGGAAGTCCACCAGTTTGCCAAGGCTGTCCCAGTCGAGATGACCTTGTGCATCCATGGGTGTGACCAGTGCCACCATACTGCCCGCAATCATGCAACCGCTCCTGCCGGAAAAAGAGAGCCGTAATGGTACTGGCGCCAAGATGCTTGTACAAGCGAAGTACCGCCTGAGGATGCGTTCTGGGGCAACTAAACGACGGGCAATGCCATCATTGGGCCAAAGCGCGGCTTGAAGCACGCTGAAATCAGACCGATCGCGTAATGAAAACGCCACCTCCTAGCCCTTGGCGATGGTTTTCGCTACCCTTCATCCTTTGATCGATACGGCCCACACAGTATCGACCGCTCATCGCTTTAGGAAGGCTGCATGTCCACCCCCACAGTTCGCGAACAATTCCTTGTTATCAGTGCCCTCGGCGCCAACCCCATGGAGCTGACCAACGTCCTGTGCCGCGCCAGCCATGAGAACCGCTGCGCCGTCGTGACCTCCCGCCTCACCCGCCACGGCGAGTGCAGCGCGTTGGTGCTGCAGATCTCCGGCAGCTGGGACGCCCTGGCGCGCCTCGAAACCGGCCTGCCGGGCCTGGCCAAGAAGCACAACTTCACCGTCAACGTCGTGCGCAGCGCCGCCCTGGAAAACCGCCCGCAGGCCCTGCCTTATGTGGCGTATGTCAGCTCGGCCTACCGCTCGGACATCGTCAATGAGCTGTGCCAGTTTTTCATCGACCACAACGTCGAGCTGGAAAACCTGACCTGCGACACCTACCAGGCACCGCAAACCGGCGGCACCATGCTCAACGCCACGTTCACCGTGACCTTGCCGGCCGGCGTGCAGATCAGTTGGCTGCGTGACCAATTCCTGGATTTCGCCGATGCCCTGAACCTCGACGCACTGATCGAGCCATGGCGCCCACAGAACCCAATGTAAGGAAGTACCTATGCCGGTAGCCATCGACAAACCCGTGGCCGATTTCGAAGCCCAGGCCACCAGCGGCCAGACGTTCAGCCTTGCAGCCCTCAAGGGCAAGCAAGTGGTGATCTACTTCTACCCAAAGGACAGCACCCCGGGTTGCACCACCGAGGGTCAGGGTTTTCGTGACCAGTACGCCGCGTTCAAGGCTGCCAATACCGAAGTGTTTGGCTTGTCGCGAGACAGCGTGAAGTCCCACGAGAACTTCAAGGCCAAGCAGGAATTCCCCTTCGAGCTGATCAGCGACAAGGACGAAGCGGTTTGCCAGCTGTTTGATGTGATCAAGCTGAAGAAGCTGTATGGCAAGGAATACCTGGGCGTGGACCGAAGCACGTTCCTGATCGACAAGGATGGCGTGCTGCGTCAGGAATGGCGAGGTGTGAAAGTGCCGGGCCATGTGGATGCGGTGTTGGCGGCGGCACAGGCATTGAATAAAGCTTGACCCCTGCTGAACCAGCTTGCTGTGGCGAGCGAGCTTGTTGTGGCGAGCGAGCTTGCTCGCGTTGGAGTGCGAAGCGCTCCCGCTTTTACGGGGCCGCTACGCAACCCAAAGGGAGCAAGCCCCCTCGCCACAATAAGGTTGCTGTTACAAAAGCGGCGCCACCACCGGCTCTTGCCGCGGCCACGCATCCAGTACGGCCTTGAACAGCGTCGCCAGCGGGATTGCAAAGAACACGCCCCAAAACCCCCACAGCCCTCCAAACAACAGCACCGCGCAGATGATCGCCACCGGGTGCAGGTTGACGGCCTCCGAGAACAGCAGCGGCACCAGCACGTTGCCATCCAGGGTCTGGATAATCCCGTACACCGCCATCAGGTAGATGAACTGGTCGCTCCAGCCCCACTGGAACAACGCGATCAACATCACCGGCACGGTCACCACCACCGCGCCCACATACGGCACTACCACCGATACACCCACCAGCAAGGCGAGCAGCGCCGCGTAGTTCAGCCCGAGCGCGACAAACGCGATGTAGGTGACGCCGCCACAGATCACAATCTCAATGACCTTGCCGCGAATATAGTTGGCAATCTGCCGGTTCATTTCTTCGGCCACTCGGGTGATCAGCGCCCGTTCACGCGGCAGATAGCCGCTGACCCAGCGGCCGATCATTGCGCGGTCCTTGAGGAAGAAGAACACCAGGATCGGCACCAGCACCAGGTAGATCATGATGTTGACCAGGAGCGGCAGGCTGGACAGGGAAAAAGTCAGCGCCCATTGTCCGAACTTTCCGATCTCGCCGCGCGCCACTTCAATGGCCTGCAACACCTGCTCGTCCGATACCAGGTGTGGATAACGCTCCGGCAACAGCAGCAACAGCGATTGCCACTTGGCGAGCATGCCCGGCAACTCGTTGAACAAGGTGATCAACTGATGCCACAGCAATGGCAGCACCACGACGATAAACACCACCAACAGCCCCATGAACAGGGCAAAGACCAGCCCTACCGCCACACCGCCGGGCAAACGCAGACGTTCCAGGGTAGTGACCAAACCTTGCATCAGGTAGGCCAGCACCATACCCGCCAATACTGGCGCCAGCATGCCGCCCAAGGTGAGCACGGCGGTAAAAGCCAGGAATAGCAGGACGGCCAGCACCACCGCTTCTTCATCGGAAAAATAGCGCTGAATCCAGTCTCGCAACACTTTGAACATCAATCAACCTCGGGCGGTGGGGGCGAACAGTTCAGGCCTTGCGCAACCAGTAACGGTACACACCGGCGGCATCTTCTTCGTGCAGCAGGGTGTGCCCGGCCAGCTTGGCAAAGGTGCGAAAATCGCGCTGGGAGCCTGCGTCCGTGGCGATCACCTTGAGCACGGCACCGCTGGCCAAGCGGTTGAGTTCCAGCTTGGCCTTGAGCAAGGGCAGCGGGCAATTGAGGCCACTGGCATCGAGTTCGGCGTCAAAGGCTACAGCGTTGGTCATCGGTTTGCTCCGGGCATGCGTTTGGAGTGCTTAGAATATCTGGTCCGAAGCTCAGTGTCCGGCTACAGTAAGCTCTTTGTCGAAAGGCTTTGTGCATGACTTTTTTGCGCCCTACCCTGCTGACGCTGGCTTGCCTGCTGGCCTCCCCGGCCTTCGCTGACGACCTGCCGTCACTCGGCGACGCCAGTTCTGCCATTGTCTCGCCGCAACAGGAATTCCAACTGGGCCGCGCATGGCTGGCCTACCTGCGAGGCCAGGTCTCGCAACTCAATGACCCGCAGCTCAAGGATTACGTCGAAACCAGCGTGTACAAGCTGGTGGAGACCAGCCAGGTGAATGACCGACGCCTGGAGTTCATCCTCATCGACAGCCCGCAACTCAACGCCTTTGCCGCACCCGGCGGGATTGTAGGGGTTAACGGCGGCTTGTTCCTGAATGCTCAGACTGAAGGCGAATATGCCTCGGTACTCGCTCACGAATTGGCTCACCTGTCCCAACGTCACTTCGCGCGAGGTGTGGAAGCGCAGTCGCGCATGCAGATTCCGATGATGGCCGCCCTGCTCGGCGGCATTATCGCGGCGGCAGCGGGTGCAGGTGATGCTGGCATTGCCGCGATTGCGGGCAGCCAGGCGGCAGCTATCCAGGAACAGCGCAGGTTTTCGCGCCAGAACGAACAAGAGGCTGACCGTATCGGCATCCTCAACCTGGAAAAAGCCGGTTACGACCCACGCTCCATGCCGACGATGTTCGAACGCCTGATGCGCCAATACCGTTTCGATGCCAAGCCACCGGAGTTTTTGCTGACTCACCCGGTGACCGAGTCGCGGATCGCCGACACCCGCAACCGTGCCGAACAAGCCAAGCAGGGCGGCAAGGAAGACAGCTTGCGCTACCAACTGATTCGCGCACGGGTGCAGTTGCAATACGAAGACACGCCGGGGCTGGCCGCCAAGCGCTTTCAGGCGCAATTGGACGAGAACCCGAAAAACGATATAGCGCGTTATGGCCTGGCCATCGCGCAGATCAAGGGTACCCAGTTCAAAGAGGCACGGGAAAGCTTGCAGCCGCTGCTGGCCAAGGCGCCCAACGACATTACCTACAACCTGGCGCAGATCGAGTTGGATATCGACAGCAACCGCCTGCCGGATGCCCAGCAACGTACTGACCGGATGCTGGCCCAGTACCCCGGCAGCTATCCGCTTAATCAGATTCGCATAGATGTGCTGCTCAAGCAGAACCGTACGGCCGATGCTGAAAAGGCATTGGACGGGTTGCTCAAGTCGCGCCCCGATGATCCGGATGTGTGGTACCAGGTGGCAGAGACTCGCGGCCTGTCCGGCAATATCATTGGTCTGCATCAGGCACGCGCCGAGTACTTTGCTTTGGTGGGTGACTTCAAGCAGGCCATTCAGCAATTGGACTTTGCCAAGCGCCGGGCCGGCAACAACTTCCCACTGTCCTCGCGTATCGACGCGCGCCAGCGTGAGCTGATCGAACAGGAACGCTTGGTGAAAGGGATGATGAGCTAAAACCATCGCCCACAAAAAAGCCCCGCTTTCGGTAACCGAAAGCGGGGCTTTTTATTGAGCTAGCGGATTACTCGGCCAGCTTGAAGGTGATGAAGCTTGCACGGCCCTGACGCAGCACGCGCATCGACACCGAGCGATTCTTCGGCAACGCTTTGGCGATGTCGGTGAATTCCTTGGTGGAGTTGATCGCCTGGTTGTTCAGGTGGGTGATCACGTCGCCCGGCTGCAGACCGATCAAGGCGGCTGGGCCGTCCTGGACTTCTTTGATCACAACACCGCTCTTGAGGTCGAAGCTCTTCTTCTGCTCGTCGGTCAACTCAACCACGGCAATGCCCAAGCGATTGCTGCTGCGCTCAACGCCTGGCTTGGCGTTGCCCAGTGCGTCCAGGGTTGCACCCTCTTCCGGGATCGCGCCGACGGTCAGCTCAACGGTCTGGCGCTTGCCGTCACGAATCACTTCCAGCTTGGCTTTGCTGCCGGCTTTCAGAGCGCCTACCAGATGCGGCAGGTCGGCGGACATGACGATCGGCTGGCCATTCATGCTCAGGATCACGTCGCCCACTTGCAGGCCGCCCTTGGCAGCCGGGCCGTCGTCCTGAATCTGCGCGACCAAGGCACCGGCCGGCTTGTCGAGGCCGAACGATTCAGCCAGGTCTTTGTTCACTTCCTGGATCACCACACCCAACCAGCCACGGCTGACTTTGCCGCCGCTTTTGAGCTGGTTGGAAACGTCCATGGCCACGTCGATCGGGATGGCGAAGGACACGCCCATGAAACCACCGGAACGGGTGTAGATCTGCGAGTTGATCCCCACCACTTCGCCCGCCAGGTTGAACAGCGGACCACCGGAGTTACCCGGGTTGATCGGCACGTCGGTCTGGATGAACGGTACGTAGTTTTCATTTGGCAGGCTGCGACCGATGGCGCTGACGATACCCTGGGTCACGGTATGGTCGAAGCCAAACGGTGAACCGATCGCAACCACCCATTGCCCGGCTTTAAGGTCCTGGGATTTACCCAGTTTCAGTACGGGCAGGTCTTTACCTTCGATTTTCAGCAAAGCCACGTCGGAACGCGGATCGGTGCCCACCAGCTTGGCTTTCAACTCACTGCGGTCGGCCAGGCGCACGAGAATTTCGTCAGCGTCGGCAATCACATGGTTATTGGTGAGGATGTAGCCGTCTGGCGAAATAATGAAGCCCGAGCCCAGGGACTGCGCCTCACGCTGCCCGCCACCGCCGCCACGCGGGGAGCGTTGTTGCGGCATACCGCGCTCAAAGAACTCGCGCAGCATGGGCGGCAAGCCTTCCAGGTCAGGCATCTGCTGGTTCGAGACTTTGCGATCCGGCAGCTTCTGCGTGGTACTGATATTCACCACGGCAGGCGAAGCCTGCTCCACCAATTGGGTGAAGTCAGGCAGCTCGGCCGCTTGCGCGGACACTGCCTGACCCAGCACCAATACCGTGGCGACTATGGTTAGGTAAGACTTCAAACGTGGTATCGACATACAGCTCCCGTTACGACGAGCAGGGTTGAGCGACAGGGTTCAAGAAACGCCGAAAACTTCGACCGGCATTTTTGTTCCGCGAACAAAATAAGGTCAGAGCCGACAAGCTCTGACCTATAAAAAACATGGGGATGTTTTGCAAGTGAAAATACTGATCCAGAAATTTCATGCTCTCAGCCCCCAACCGCGCAAAGGCTCACATTGAAAGGTCAGGATGAACATAGGATTAACGACTCATGGCTTGGCGGCGGTCTTTTCGCCGCGCACCGACAGCGCGATGCGTTCGGCGGTGCCGATGGGGATTTCGCCTACAACCGTCACCATGACTTCGCCATCGACCGTGTTCAGACGGCGCGACACGGCCACAGTTGGGCCAAGCTGCGTGCGTGTTTCGCTCACACTCGCACCGTCGGTGGACTCAAGAAACACTGAGAAACGTGCAAGCCCGTCGTCGTACATCAGACTGTCGACAGTGGCGTGGGTCTGAGTATCTTTTCGCGAGACGCTGTTGGTGAGCTGAAAACCTGGAGGCAACCAGTCCAGATGCCATGCGTGGGTGGCGGGCACCTCGGGTGCTTTGGTGCTGGAAACAGCCACAGGTGAGCATTCGCTGCTGGGCAGTAAGTCATGATCTGATGGCGCAGCCGAAGTGTTCAGTCGAGTGAACTGGAAGCGCTCCAACAACTGACCCTGCTCATTGAGTAACAGGGACTTTAGCGGCAGCGCGGTTTCACGATCCAGGTGCAACTCAAAGCCATATCGGTATTGATCACGGGGAGTAATTGACACAATCACCGCATTCCGACCGGCCACGCGAGATTTGCCAATGACGGCCAGTTCGTAGAATTGAGTTAGTTTTTGCGGATCCAGAGCGCGCGAAGGCGCATCAGGCGAGTTGCCAAGGCCGGCAACCAAGGTGCCACTGACACACTGCGTGCGTCCATCTACGCGCACCAGTTCCTGGGCAGAGCCGTCGAGTTGCAACAGCCGCTCGCGGACGTGACCGTCTTGGACGCGATGCCAGATGTCATGGGTAGAGAAACTGCCGTTACGCTCGTAGACGAACGTACCTGCAAAGCTTTGCTGCTGTTCTGCACGCCCAAGTCGAGTCAGCCAGTCTTGGGCTTCGTCGGCATGGGCGGATAGTGCAAAACAACCACTGAGCAAAAGCGTAAGGAGCGGTATGGCGCGCATAGGGCCCCTTAGCGGTTTAGCGGTTTTCCAGGCTGGCTGCACGAGCGTATGGCAGAGCGCTTTCAGTGCCTTTCAAGGCCGATTCCTGTGCGTGTTGGCGCAGGTAGCCTGGAAGACGCTGGTCCTGCCAACCGGATTGCCCTTGAAGTACGCCGTTGGCCATAGGGCCGGTGGCATCAGAGCTTTCCTTGTAGCCGGCCAGTACCGCTGGGCCTTTGACTTGCGGACCGGCCATGACCGGTTGCTGAGTCTGCTGGGCCAGTTCGGCACCGGCAATTTCGTCCTGGTTGTACAGGCGAACACCGGCCAACACGGCAACAGTCACCGAGGCAGCTACTGCCAGGCGACCCAGGCTACGCCATGGACCACGAGCAGCTTTTGCCGGAACGGCTTCATCGGCCAACGCGGCAGAAACGGCCGCAGCAATATCCAGACGAGGGATTAAAAGATCCTTGTGCATCACCGCCCGAGCGACTTGGTAACGAGACCAGGTATCACGGGTTTCGGCATCATCAAATGCGTTGAGCACCCGACGAAGTTCCAGTTCATCCGCTTCGTTATCCATCACTGCGGACAGCGATTCCTGCAGGGCATCACGACTCATGGCGGTTCCTCTCTTGGCTGTCGCCGCTGTCTTTAGTTTTCCTGCAACAACGGTTGCAAGGCTTTGTCGATGGCTTCCCGGGCCCGGAAAATCCGTGACCTTACAGTCCCCACCGGACATTGCATGACGCTCGCAATGTCTTCGTAACTGAGACCATCGAATTCACGTAAAGTTAACGCCGTACGCAAATCTTCTGGCAGTTGCTGAATAGTGCGATGAACGGTGCCTTCGATCTCGTCGCGCAGCAAAGCACGTTCCGGCGACTCGAGATCTTTGAGGCCGTGATCACCATCGTAAAATTCTGCATCTTCTGAACTTACATCACTGTCCGGTGGGCGGCGGCCGCGAGACACCAGATAGTTCTTCGCCGTGTTAATGGCGATGCGGTACAGCCACGTGTAAAACGCACTGTCACCGCGAAAATTGCCAAGTGCACGGTACGCCTTGATAAAGGCTTCCTGTGCAACGTCCTGCGCTTCATGGGTGTCGTGCACAAACCGCACGATCAACCCGAGAATTTTGTGCTGGTATTTCAGCACTAGCAGATCAAATGCTCGCTTGTCGCCACGTTGAACGCGCTCGACCAGCTGCTGATCCTCTTCCTGGGTTAGCATGAACACTCCTCGTTGTACTCACAGGAGGCTTGCATAACTAAACGATCAGGCTTGCAAACATAGACTAGGACTTCTCGCAAAAGTTCTCCCCCTCCAAGCAAGTTTCCGGCATGCACTGATTTGGCACACACGAAAAACGCAGCACGGGCTAGGCCGGCTGCGCGAATAATCTTGTCGCCGGTTTTCTGACGCGTCCAATGCTCCCGACGGGCCAATAAACTCAACGTTTTCCCAGCTTTCGGGCAACCTGCTATTGAGTCGGGGCTCATGCAAAAAGTTCCAATCTCAATAGCCGGCCCATATGACCCCAGCTGTGCACCGTAATTTCACTTTGCTACGAATGCCCGACTATTGTGCCGCTCCCCCCCTCTATATACTAGTGGCCCGTGTGACCCTTTGATTCGCCGATCCAGGCGTCCTGTTTGCGCCAGCCCTTTGGATCGCTTTTTGCGGAATCCTTCAAATGAGCCAACAGTTTCAACACGATGTCCTGGTGATCGGTAGCGGTGCGGCCGGCTTGAGCCTGGCACTCACCCTCCCCAGCCACCTGCGCATTGCGGTCCTGAGCAAGGGCGACCTGGCCAATGGCTCGACATTCTGGGCCCAAGGCGGTGTCGCCGCGGTACTGGACGACACCGACACAGTGCAATCCCACGTCGAAGACACCCTTAACGCCGGCGGCGGCCTGTGCAACGAGGACGCGGTGCGCTTCACCGTCGAGCATAGCCGCGAAGCCATCCAATGGCTGATCGACCAGGGCGTGCCGTTCACCCGCGACGAACACGCGGGCAGCGATGACGGCGGATTCGAGTTCCACCTGACCCGCGAAGGTGGCCACAGCCATCGCCGCATCATCCACGCCGCCGATGCTACTGGCGCCGCCATCTTCAAGACCCTGCTCGAGCAAGCCCGCCAACGCCCCAACATCGAATTGCTGGAGCAACGCGTCGCCGTCGACCTGATCACCGAAAAGCGTCTGGGCCTGGACGGCGAACGCTGCCTCGGCGCCTACGTGCTCAACCGCGCCAGTGGCGAAGTGGACACCTACGGCGCACGCTTCACCATTCTCGCCTCAGGCGGTGCCGCCAAGGTCTACCTCTATACCAGCAACCCCGACGGCGCCTGCGGTGACGGTATCGCCATGGCCTGGCGTTCAGGCTGTCGGGTGGCCAATCTGGAATTCAACCAGTTCCACCCCACCTGCCTGTATCACCCGCAAGCCAAGAGCTTCCTCATCACCGAAGCCCTGCGCGGTGAAGGTGCGCACCTGAAACTTCCCAACGGCGAGCGCTTCATGCAGCGCTTCGACCCCCGCGCCGAACTGGCGCCACGGGATATCGTGGCCCGCGCCATCGACCACGAAATGAAGCGCCTGGGCATCGACTGCGTCTACCTCGACATCAGCCACAAACCCGAAGCCTTCATCAAGACGCACTTTCCCACCGTCTATGAGCGCTGCCTGGCGTTCAACATCGATATCACCAAAGGCCCGATCCCGGTGGTCCCGGCCGCGCACTACACCTGCGGTGGCGTGATGGTCGACCAACACGGTCGCACCGACGTGCCCGGCCTGTATGCGATCGGCGAAACCAGCTTCACCGGCCTGCACGGCGCCAATCGCATGGCCAGCAACTCGCTGCTCGAATGTTTCGTCTACGCACGCTCGGCGGCCACCGACATCCTTGAACAGCTACCCCGCATCCCGGTGCCCGCTGCCCTGCCGCGCTGGGACGCCAGCCAGGTGACCGACTCCGACGAAGACGTGATCATCGCCCACAACTGGGACGAACTGCGGCGCTTCATGTGGGACTACGTAGGCATTGTGCGCACCAATAAGCGCCTGGCACGGGCTCAACACCGCGTGCGTTTGCTACTGGACGAAATCGACGAGTTCTACAGCAACTACAAAGTCAGCCGCGACCTGATCGAGTTGCGCAACCTGGCCCAGGTTGCCGAGTTGATGATCCGCTCAGCCATGGAACGCAAGGAAAGCCGCGGCCTGCATTACACCCTCGACTACCCGCAGATGCTGCCCGAAGCCCGCGACACTATTCTGGTGCCAGCCACCTACGGCGACTGAACTTCAAGCGCACCCGCAGGCGTCGGTGCACATCGGCGACCTGCGAATCCATCGGCACACAGACCGAACGCACCCACCACTCGCCCTGCACCCGATAGCGCAGCACCACGATCAGCGGCAACGCCAGGCTGTCCGGACGCAGCTGTACGCTGTGCCAGCCGCGCTCGGCACTGAACAATTGCCAGCCATCTTCGTCACGGCGCAGGCCACGAATCGACGAACGGTGAGTCAGCAGGATATGACGCGGCAACACCCAGGCGGCATGGGCCAGGCACACCAGAATGCCAAGGCTTGCGAAGGGCAAATCGATAAACAGCAAGGCACCCAGCGCGAACAACTGGGCAAGCAGGTACGCCGCCAGCAACAGCCGTGAGGCCTGCCAGCGGCATTCGAAGCGATTACTTGGGCTGGACACGATCCAGGATCATCCGAACCATGCGCTGCAACTCCGGGTCTTCAGATTCGGCGCGTTCCATGAACCAACCGAACATGTCCTGGTCTTCGCACGTCAGCAGCCGCACATAGAGATCGCGGTCTACCTTATCCAGCGTCGCGTACACTTCTTTAGTGAACGGCACCAGCAACACATCCAACTCCAGCATGCCACGGCGGCTGTGCCAGTAGAGGCGGTTGATTTCTACATCTTCGACCATGGACTGCTCCTCAAATAGCGCGCAAGTATACAGGCCCAACGGCAGCGGAACACTCGGCTTTGGTCGCCCCATACGGAAACTATCCATTTGCCGGGCGCCCCTCTATGATGCACGCATGACTTTTTGACCTGCGAAGACCCATGGCCGACTCTGCATTTTTCTGCCCCCTGACACACGAAGGCGTCCTTGCCGTCCGCGGCTCCGACGCCGCCAAGTTCCTGCAAGGGCAACTGACCTGCAACCTCAATTACCTGAGCGACACCCAGGCCAGCCTTGGCGCGCGTTGTACGCAAAAAGGCCGCATGCAGTCGAGTTTTCGCATCCTGCTGCAAGGTGACGGCGTGTTGCTGGCCATGGCCACTGAGCTGCTCGAACCGCAACTGGCAGACCTGAAGAAATACGCGGTGTTCTCCAAATCCAAACTCACCGACGAAAGCGCCGCCTGGGCACGCTTTGGCCTGTCGAATGCGGATCAAACCCTGGCCACCCTTGGGCTTGAGCTGCCAACTGAAACCGACAGCGTGGTGCGCACCGACACATTGATTGCCATTCGTGTCTCCCAGAACCGCGCCGAACTCTGGGTGCCTGCCGAACATGCCGAAGGCGTACGCCAGCAATTGGCCAGCCAACTGCAACAAGCTGACTTGAATGACTGGTTGCTCGGCCAGATCCGCGCCGGCATCGGCCAGGTCATGCCGCAGACCCGCGAACTGTTTATCCCGCAGATGCTTAACCTGCAGGCCGTAGGCGGCGTCAGCTTCAAAAAAGGCTGCTACACCGGCCAGGAAATCGTCGCGCGCATGCAGTACCTGGGCAAACTCAAGCGTCGCCTGTATCGCCTGAGCCTCAATGCGGCGCAATTGCCCGAGCCAGGCACTCCGCTGTTCTCGCCCAACCATAACAGCGCGATCGGCGAAGTCGTCATCGCGGCAAAAGCTGACCATTCCATTGAACTTCTGGCCGTGCTGCAAGCCGAAGCTGCCGACAGCGGCGATGTGCACGTCGGCACCCTGGAAGGCCCCGGCTTACAACTGCTCGACCTGCCGTACCTACTGGATCGAGATAAAGAGATCCAGCGTTAATCGCCGCACCTTTTTGCAACACCCTAGAGAGCATGAATGAACAAGCTGGCGGAAAAAGTCCAACAGGCTTTGGTAACGGCCATCGACAACGATGACCTGGTTCTGCCGACATTACCGGAAGTGGCCTTGAACATTCGTCAGGCCGCGGAAGACCCGGAGATCAGCATCAGCCACTTGAGCAAAGTGATCGGTCGCGATACCGCGCTGTCGGCGCGCCTGATCAAAGTGGTGAACAGCCCGCTGCTACGCGCAACCCAGGAAGTCACTGATCTGCATACCGCCATCACGCGGCTGGGCACCAACTACAGCAGCAACCTGGCCATCGGTCTGGTCATGGAACAGATCTTCCACGCCCGCTCCGAAGTCGTCGAACTGAAAATGCGCGAAGTGTGGCGCCGCAGCCTGGAAGTGGCAGGCGTGAGTTATGCCTTGTGCCGCAACCACAGCCACCTCAAGCCGGACCAGGCCGCCCTCGGCGGGCTGGTGCATCAGATTGGCGTGCTGCCGATCCTCACCTACGCCGAAGACCGTTACGAGCTGTTGGCCGACCCGGTCAGCCTCAACCATGTCATCGACAGTATTCACCCGTTGCTGGGTGACAAACTGCTGGGTGTGTGGGATTTCCCGGAAATGCTGGCCAAGCTGCCGGGGCAGTACCTGGATTTGGAGCGTGACTCCCCAAGCCTGGACTACATCGACGTGGTGCAAATCGCCGTACTGTATTGCCACCGAGGCACCGCGCATCCATTGGCCAACGTAGACGTTACCAGCCTGCCGGCGCTCAAGAAGCTGCGCATCGACCCCTACAGCGAAACATTGCGTGCCGAGCTGGATGAAGCGCGCTCGATGTTCTATTGACTACCCCGCGATAAAACTCACCCGCACCTTCAACCCCGCCAATTCACCATCATGCAGGCTGATCTGCGCCAAATGCGCCCGGCAGATCTCGCCGACAATCGCCAGCCCCAAGCCCGAGCCCATGCCCTGCTGGCTGCGGCGGTAGAAACGTTCGAAAACCCGGTCCCGCTCATCCAGCGGGATGCCTGGGCCGTCATCTTCAACTTCCAGGATCGCCGGCGCGGTCACCCGCAGAATCACGTTCCCGCCCGATGGGGTGTGGGCCAGGGCGTTATCCACCAGGTTGCTCAACAGCTCATTCAACAAAGTCGGCTCACCGCGCAGCCACACCGGTTCGTCCGCCTCCAATGCCAGGGCAACGCCCCGCGCGTGGGCCAGCGGCGCCATGGCCATGCCGAGTTCCCGCGCCAGCTGGCTGAGGTCAAGCAATTGCGCACCGCCCTCGGCAATCGCCCGCGCGCCGTTTTCGATGCGTGCCAGGGACAGCAATTGGTTGGCCAAGTGGGTCAGACGGTCGGTGCCTTGGGCTGCGGTTTCCAAGGTACTGCGCCACGTCGCCGGGTCGCTGCTGCGCAGGCCCAGCTCAAGCCGGGCCTTGAGCGCCGCCAGCGGGGTGCGCAATTCGTGGGCGGCGTCGGCGATAAACTGCGCCTGGCGCTCGAACTGGCCGCGCAAGCGCTCGGTGAAATGATTAAGCGAGCGCACTAACGGGCCGAACTCATGCTGCACCTCCACCAGCGGCAGCGGGCGCAAGTCGTCGGGCTGGCGTTCTTCCACGGCGGTGCGCAGGCGTTCCAGCGGGCGCAGTGCCGCACTCACGGCAAACCACACCAGCAATAACGCACCGACCGCCAGCATGCCCAGGCGCAGCAGAGTGTCGGCCATCAGGCTGCGAGCCATGCTCTCGCGAGCTTCGTCAGTTTCCGCCACGCGAATTTCCGCCATGCCGTTCATGTTCGGCTCTGACACCGCCTTGAGCAGGCTGACCACCCGCACATGCTGGCCCTGGTACATGGCGTTGTAGAACCGCGCCAACGCCGGGTAATCATCGGTGCGCGGCGTGCCCGGCGGTGGGCCAGGGAGGTTTTCGTAGCCGGAGATCAATTTTCGGTCGATGTCATTGACCTGATAATAGATCCGCCCGGCACTGTCGTAGGCGAAGGTATCCAGCGCCACATACGGCACATTGGCACTCAGGGTGCCGTCCACCTGGGTCAACCCGGCGGCGATGGTGCGCGCAGAAGCCAGCAAAGTGCGGTCATAGGCGGTGTCGGCAGCTTCGCGGCCATTCCAGTAAGCACTCATGCCGCTGGCGAGCATCAGCACCACCAGCAGCAGCGCCAGGTTCCACAGCAGCCGCCAGCGCAGGCTGCTGGGCTTATGCATCACGGGCTTCCAGCAAGTAGCCAAGGCCACGGAAGGTCACGATGGCGATGGGCTGGCCGTCGAGCTTCTTGCGCAGGCGGTGCACGTAGATTTCAATCGCGTCGGGGCTGGCTTCCTCGTCCAGGCCGAACACCTGGGAAGCCAGTTGCTCCTTGCTCATCACGCGGCCGGGCCGCGCGATCAGCGCCTCAAGCACCGCCTGCTCGCGAGAGGTCAACGTCATCAGCTCGCCGCCCACGGTGAAACGCCGGGTATCCAGGTCGTAGACCAGCACGCCGCACGCCTGCTGACGTTCACCGCCCAGCACACTGCGGCGCAACAGCGCCTTGACCCGCGCTTCCAGCTCGGTCAACTCGAAGGGCTTGGCCAGGTAGTCATCAGCGCCCAGGTTCAGGCCATGCACACGGTCTTTTACATCACTGCGCGCCGTCAACATCAACACTGGCAGATTTTTCCCACGCGCCCGCAGACGCGCCAACACCTCAAAACCATCCATGCGCGGCAGCCCCACATCGAGGATCACCACCGCATATTCCTCGCTGCTCAAGGCCAGGTCCGCGGCCACGCCGTCGTGCAGTACGTCGACGGTCAAACCCGTGCTCTTGAGCGCTTGGGCAACACTTTCGGCGAGTTGCAGATGGTCTTCAACCAAGAGGACACGCATGGATTTTCACCTCGTTCGGGCATGGTCGACGCCACGCTTTGGCGGGCAGTTTACAGGCGCCGCCTGCCCTGTGAAGCCCGAAAACATTGAAAGGCAGCTGAAAGGTTAGTGAAAGCTTCGCCCTTTAGCATCCAGCAACGGTGGGTAATGCCCGCCGAGCTACCTGATCAGTAGCGATCGAAAAACGCCTCGAAGCGTTTTCGCCAAAATAAGAACAATAACGGAGTACACCACGATGCTGTCGACCCAGCCCCAGGCTTGCCCGCCTGTGCGTTTTTCCCGTCTTGCCAAGACCGCCCTTGCCAGTGCCACCGCCCTTGCCGGCTTTTCGCCGCTTGCCCAGGCTGCCTTCTTTGAAGACAGTAGCGCGACCCTGGAAACCCGCAATATGTACTTCAACCGCGACTTTCGCGACGGCACCAGCGCGCAGCAATCCAAGCGCGACGAATGGGCTCAGGGCTTCATGCTCAACCTGCAATCGGGCTACACCGACGGCACCGTCGGCTTTGGTGTGGACGCGCTGGGCATGCTCGGGGTCAAGCTCGACTCCAGCCCCGACCGCACAGGTTCTGGCTTGCTGCCCACTGACAACGGCCGCGCTGTCGACGACTACGCCAAACTCGGCCTGACCGGCAAAGTGAAGATCTCCGCCACCGAACTCAAGATCGGTGCGCTGATCCCCGAACTGCCGACCCTCAAGCCCAACGACGGCCGCATCCTGCCGCAGACCTTCAACGGTGGCTTGCTGACCTCCAAAGAATTCAAGAACCTGGTGTTTACCGGCGGCCGCCTAGACAAAGCCAAAGACCGCGATTCCACCGACTACGAAGAAATCGCCCTCAATAACAAGAACAGCCGTTTCGTCAGCGGGGCTACCGGCAAGCACTTCAACTTCGGCGGCGTTGACTACAAGTTCGCCGACAAGATCACCGGCAGTTACCACTTCGCCCAACTCGATGACGTGTACCGCCAGCACTTCCTCGGCCTGGTGGCCTCGCGCCCACTCGGCCCCGGCACCTTCGGCACCGACCTGCGCCTGGCCATCAGTGATGACACGGGCGCGGCCCATGGCGGCAAGATCGACAACAGATCCCTCAACGGCCTGTTCAGCTATGCCCTCAATGGCCATAAGCTCAGCGCCGGCTACCAGCACATGTCCGGCGACAGCGCCTTTCCGTATGTGGATGGGGCCGACCCGTACCTGGTCAACTTCGTACAGATCAACGACTTTGCCGGCGCCGAAGAACGCTCCTGGCAAGCGCGCTACGACTACGACTTCGCCAAGCTGGGCATTCCCGGCTTGAGCTTCATGAGCCGTTACCTGTCGGGTGACAACATCAAGCTCAAGAACGGTGAGACCGGCAAGGAGTGGGAACGCAACAGCGAGATCCGCTACATCGTACAAAGTGGCACGTTCAAGGATGTCGCGTTTCGCCTGCGTAATGCCACGTACCGTTCCAACTACTCGGCCCGTGATGCGGATGAAGTACGCGTGCTGGTCAGCTATAGCGTCGCACTTTGGTAGTAGCCCCTAAATAACAACAAGACGGAGATTCAAATGACCTATTCACTGCGTAAATTGGCCCTCGCCGCCGGCTGCATGTTGTTCGCCGGCCAACTGCTGGCCGCCGACGAACCCAAACGCCCGGAATGCATCGCCCCAGCCTCCCCCGGCGGTGGTTTTGACCTGACCTGCAAACTGGCGCAAAGCGCGTTGGTCAATGAGAAGCTGCTGAGTAAACCGATGCGTGTGACCTACATGCCCGGCGGCGTGGGCGCGGTGGCCTATAACGCGGTGGTAGCACAGCGCCCAGCGGACGGCGGCACACTGGTGGCCTGGTCCAGCGGTTCGCTGTTGAACCTGGCCCAGGGCAAGTTCGGCCGTTTTGATGAAAGCGCCGTGCGTTGGTTGGCAGCGGTCGGCACCAGCTACGGTGCCATCGCAGTGAAAAGCGATTCGCCCTACAAGACCCTCGACGATCTCGTCAAAGCCTTGAAGAAAGATCCGGGCAGCGTGGTGATCGGTTCCGGCGGCACCGTAGGCAGCCAGGACTGGATGCAAACCGCCCTGATCGCCAAGGCCGCCGGCATCAACCCGCGCGAACTGCGTTATGTCGCCCTCGAAGGCGGCGGTGAAATCGCCACCGCCCTGCTCGGCGGCCACATCCAGGTGGGCAGCACCGACATCTCCGACTCCATGCCGCACATCCTCAGCGGTGACATGCGCCTGCTAGCGGTGTTCGCCGAAGAGCGCCTGGACGAGCCGGAAATGAAGAACATTCCGACCGCCAAAGAGCAAGGCTACGACATCGTCTGGCCAGTGGTCCGCGGTTTCTACCTCGGGCCAAAAGTCAGCGATGCCGACTACGCCTGGTGGAAAGAAGCGTTCGACAAACTGCTGGCCTCCGAAGAGTTCGCCAAGCTGCGTGACCAGCGCGAGCTGTTCCCGTTTGCCATGACCGGCCCGGAGCTCGACACCTACGTGAAGAAACAGGTGGCTGACTACAAAGTGCTGGCCAAAGAGTTCGGCCTGATCCAGTAATCGCCCCTCTTTTGCACGGCTGCGCCCTCTTTAACGGGCGGCGCGGCCCAGGAGTTCCACATGCTCTTACAACGCATTTTCGCCTCGGTGATGCTGCTGGTCTGCGCCGGCCTGGCACTGATGGCCTGGCCGTATCAGGCGGCGTTTTCCTACGAGCCGGTCGGCCCACGTGCCTTTCCGCTGCTGATGCTCGGCCTGATGAGCCTGGGCCTGATCTACATGATCTTTCGCCCGCAGCCAACCAAGCACACCGAAGAAGAACCCGCGCTGGACCGCGAAACCCTGATCAAGATCAGCCTTTGCGTCGCGCTGCTGATCGTGTTCGCCGGCACTTTCGAGCCATTGGGCTTCATCCTCAGCAGCATGTTGATCGGCATTCCAATGGCACGCCTGTATGGCGGCCGCTGGTTGCCCAGCGTAGTGATCGTCACCCTCATGGCTATCGGCCTGTACCTGCTGTTCGACAAGGCCATGGATGTACCGCTGCCCCTCGGCCTGCTTGAAGTTCTGGAGAACTGATATGGATACGTTCAGCTATTTGGGCCAGGGCTTCGGCGTTGCACTGACCCCTTACAATCTGGTGACCGCGCTGTGTGGCACCCTGATCGGCACCGTGGTCGGCCTGTTGCCGGGCCTGGGCCCGATCAATGGCGTGGCCTTGTTGATCCCCATCGCGTTCGCGTTGGGCCTGCCGCCGGAATCGGCGCTGATCCTGCTCGCGGCTGTGTACCTGGGCTGCGAATACGGCGGCCGTATCAGCTCGATCCTGCTCAACATCCCGGGCGAAGCTTCTACCGTAATGACTACCCTCGACGGCTACCCGATGGCCCGCAAAGGCCTGGCCGGTGTGGCGTTGTCGCTGTCAGCATGGAGTTCGTTCATCGGCGCGTTTATCGCCACCTGCGGCATGGTGCTGTTTGCGCCGCTGCTGGCCAAATGGGCGATTGCCTTCGGCCCGGCGGAATATTTCGTGCTGATGGTGTTCGCGATTGTCTGCCTGGGCGGCATGGCCGGTGACAAACCGCTGAAGACGTTTGTTGCAGCGCTGATCGGCCTGTTCCTCTCGGCCGTGGGCATCGATGCCAACAGCGGCGTGTACCGTTTTACCGGCGACAACATCCACCTCACCGACGGCATCCAGTTTGTGGTGTTGGTACTGGGTCTGTTTTCCATCAGCGAAATCCTGTTGCTGTTGGAAAAAACCCACCGTGGCCAGGAAGCGGTAAAAGCCACCGGGCGCATGATGTTCAATCTGAAGGAAGCCGGTGCTGTCTTTGTAGTTAACATCCGCTGCGGCCTGCTCGGTTTCATAATGGGCGTGCTGCCGGGTGCTGGTGCAACCCTCGCTTCGGCTGTTGCCTACATGACCGAGAAACGCCTGGCCGGTGCCAGCGGCAAATTCGGCCAGGGCGACATGCGCGGCCTCGCTGCGCCGGAAACTGCAATCGGTGCGTCCGCCTGCGGCGCCCTGGTGCCGATGCTCACCCTAGGCGTACCCGGTTCGGGCACCACGGCGGTGATGATCGGCGCGCTGTCGCTGTACAACATCACACCCGGCCCGCTGCTGTTCCAACAGCAACCGGACATCGTCTGGGGCCTGATCGCTTCGTTGTTTGTCGCCAACATCATGCTGGTGATCCTCAACATCCCGATGATCCGCATCTTCACGCGCATCCTCGCCGTACCGAACTGGGCGCTGGTGCCGGTGATCGCCATCATCACCGCCATCGGTGTGTACGCGGTTCACGCCACCACCTTCGACCTGTTCCTGATGGTCGGCATCGGCATCTTCGGTTACATCCTGCGCAAGCTGGACTTCCCGCTGTCGCCGGTACTGCTGGGCTTTATCCTCGGTGGCCTGATGGAGCAGAACCTGCGCCGCGCGCTGTCGATCTCCAACGGTGCGCTGGAAATCCTCTGGTCCAGCCCGATCACCTTTGGCGTGTGGGTACTGACGGCGATCATGTTGTTCGTGCCGCTGCTGCGTATCTGGCGTAAACGTGCCCAACAGCGTCGCGCCCTGGCCGATGTCTGAGGTCACCTTTAAACAATGGTGGGCAACACCGCTGGTCGGCCTGGCCGGCGGTTACCTGGCCAGCCTCGTCGGCTGGCCTTTGCCCTATATGGTCGGCTCGTTGCTGGCGATTATCCTGGTGCGCTGCCTCACGCCGTGGCAGTTGGCGGAGATTCCCGGCGGGCGCAAATGTGGCCAATGGGTGGTAGGCATCGGCATCGGCCTGCACTTCACGCCGGTGGTGATCGAGCAAGTGATGAGCCACTTCGGCCTGATTTTCTTCGGTGCGCTGATCACCAGCCTGTCGAGCGTGGTCGGCGTGTGGTTAATGCGCCGCAGCGGCGAAGACCGCGCCACCGCGTTTTTCTCCAGCATGCCGGGCGGTTCCGGTGAAATGGTCAACCTCGGCGCCCGTAATGGCGCAGTGCTCAGCCGTGTCGCAGCGGGGCAAAGTTTGCGTGTGCTGGTGGTGGTGCTGTGTGTGCCGGCGATCTTCAAGTACTTGCTCGAAGGCGGCACGCCGCAGTTTCACCCGGCGCCAGTGAGTTGGGGTTGGCTGGCGCTGCTGTTCCCGCTGGGCGCGCTGGTGGCCTGGGGCTGGCAGCGTTTACGTCAGCCAAACCCGTGGTTGTTCGGGCCACTGTTGGTCAGCGCGACTGCCAGTGTTGTCTGGGACTTGCATTACGGCCTGCCGGACGGCGGCAGCCAGATCGGCCAGTGGCTGATCGGCAGCGGCCTGGGCTGCCACTTCAACCGTCAGTTCTTCCGTCGTGCGCCGTCGTTCATGGGCCGTACCTTGATCGGCACCGCCTTGACCATGGCGCTTGCGACGTTGGCGGCGGTGGGCTTGAGCGCGCTGACGCAGCTGGATTTGCGCTCACTCACCCTGGGCATGATGCCGGGCGGCATTGCCGAAATGAGCCTCACGGCAGAGACTTTGCAGCTATCGGTGCCGCTGGTAACGGCGATGCAAGTGATGCGCTTGTTGTTTGTGCTGTTTTTGGCTGAGCCGTTGTTCAGGCACTGGAATCGTCAGCCGGAAAAAATCTAAGCCTTCACAAAATTCCAATGTGGGAGCTGGCTTGCCTGCGATAGCGGTGGTTCAGTCAATAAATGTATCGGCTGACAGACCGTCATCGCAGGCAAGCCAGCTCCCACATTAGGTTGTGACTAACCTTTAGAGTGGCGGCAACCGCCACTCAATCGGCGTCTCGCCATTCTGCTCAAGAAACTTGTTGGTACGACCGAAGTGCCCACACCCCAAAAACCCGCGATACGCCGACAGCGGCGACGGGTGCACCGAGGTCAGCACCAGGTGCTTGGTCGCATCCACCAGCTTTTGCTTGCCTTGCGCATGGGCGCCCCACAACAGGAACACCAGGTGCGGCTGGTGCTCGCTGACCACTTCGATCACACGATCGGTAAAGAACTGCCAACCCTTGCCCGCGTGGGCATTGGCATTCGCGCGCTCCACGGTCATGGTGGTGTTGAGCATCAGCACGCCCTGGTCGGCCCAGCTTTGCAGGCAGCCGTGGTTGGGAATGTCGATGTTCAGGTCGCGCTTGAGCTCTTTATAGATATTGACCAGTGACGGCGGCGTCGGCACGCCCGGTTGTACCGAGAAGCACAGGCCATGGGCCTGGCCGGGGCCGTGGTATGGGTCCTGGCCGAGGATCACCACCTTGACCTTGTCCAACGGTGTGGAGTTGAGCGCATTGAAGATCAGCGGGCCAGGCGGGTAGATCTCTTTGCCGGCGGCATGTTCCTGGCGCAGGAACTCGCGTAGTTCGGCCATGTAGGGCTTGTCGAACTCATCCCGCAGGGCGTGTTTCCAGCTGGGTTCGAGTTTGATGCGGTCGCCTTCGGTCATGGTGTGTTCATCGTGTAAAAAAGAATGGGCGAACCCTAGGAAAGCCGACCCCGCTTGTCAATTGATCTGACACATCATCGGCACTTTCCTTTGAAGCGTTCATACTGAACCTTCACTTTCTCGATTGAGGTCACGATGAACCTGCACTTCGAAGAGCTGACCGGCAGCGACGGTGCCCGCCTCGGCATCGCCAGCCTGGACGCGGAAAAATCCCTCAACGCACTGTCCCTGCCCATGATCCTGGCCTTGGACGAACGCCTGGAGGCCTGGGCCAAAGACCCGAATATCGTGTGTGTACTGCTGCGCGGCAATGGCCCCAAAGCCTTTTGCGCCGGTGGCGAAGTCCGCAGCCTGGCCCAGGCCTGCCGTGAACTCCCCGGCGAAGTGCCCGCCCTGGCCGCGCAGTTCTTCGCCGCTGAATACCGCCTCGACTACCGCCTGCACACCTACCCCAAACCGCTGATCTGCTGGGGCCACGGCTATGTATTGGGCGGGGGTATGGGCCTGCTGCAGAGCGCTTCGGTGCGTATCGTCACACCGAGCAGCCGCCTGGCCATGCCCGAGATCAGCATCGGCCTGTACCCGGATGTTGGGGCCAGTTGGTTCCTGTCGCGGTTACCGGGCAAGCTGGGGTTATTCCTTGGCCTCACCGGCGCCCATATCAACGGCCGCGATGCGTTGGACCTGGGCCTGGCCGACCGTTTCCTGCGCGATGACCAGCAGGAAGCGTTGATAGATGGCCTGCTGCAATTGAACTGGCAGGAACAAACCGCGATGCAGCTCAACAGCCTGCTCAAGGCGCTCGCCCAGGAAGCCGTTGACCAGCAACCCGAAGCGCAATGGCTGCCGCGCCGTGCGCAGATCGACGAATGGCTGGATGTGGCTGATGTGCGCTGTGCCTGGCGCGCCTTGAGCCCGTTACGTGAGCACGCCGACCCGCTGTTCAGCCGCGCCGGCAAAAACCTGAGTGAAGGCTGCCCGCTGACCGCGCACCTGGTGTGGGAGCAGATCCAGCGGGCGCGGCACCTGTCGTTGGCCGAGGTGTTCCAGATGGAATACACACTGAGCCTCAATTGCTGCCGTTACCCGGAGTTTGCCGAAGGCGTGCGGGCGCGCTTGATCGACAAGGACCAGACGCCCCATTGGCACTGGCCGGATATCAATACGATCCCGGACGCGGTGGTGCAGGCGCATTTCAACAAGGTGTGGGAAGGCCGGCATCCGCTGGCGGATTTGTCCGATTACTGAAAAGTGTCGCCCACAAAAAACGGCGCTTCCTGCGCCGTTTGCATTCAAGGCCTGTCAGCGGTGACCGCCGCGGCCACCTCCATGATCGCCACCCCGACCGTGCCCGCCTCTGCCGCCGTGATCGCCCCAACCCTGGTTCGGATAAGGCCGGTAACCGCCCCTTGGGCCCGAGGGGTAGTAGCGCGGGGCCGGTTGGTAATAACGCGGCGCCGAGTAGTAACGCGGTGCGGGGGCGTAATAGCGCGGAGCCGGTGCGTAATAACGTGGCGCCGAATAGTACGTGCCACCGCCGTAGTAATACGCCGGCGCCGGCGCGGTGTAGACCTCGGATCGATAGTAGCTACCGCCTCCATCGTAGTAGGGCACACAAGCAGAAAGGGTAAGACCGAGTAAAGCGCTGAGCAGCAGTCGTCGATACATGGCGGCCTCCTGGACCGCGGAAGAGCACCTCCAGCGACGCGGGAGGGCGGCACCCGGCTTTCGCCGAATGACACAGTATCGGACATCGAAAACCAGATCTGGTGCGTTTTGGTAACAACTTGATACATGACCGTAGGCGGTCGATACGATCCGTTGCGCATCCCGGTAACTATCAAGTTACTTTATCGATTCAGTAAATTTTGCTGGCCCGGAACCTTGTCGATTGCGATGATGTCACTATGACATCGCACATGGCCAGGGAGGCTCTATCGTGCGCCCCTCGCCAATATCGCCGGATTAGAGTCATGAAAATTTCAACCAAGCTGCTGCTTTCATTCCTACTGTGCGCACTGGTCACCCTCGGGGTTGGCCTGCTGGGTATCAAAAGCGTCGTGCGCCTTTCCAGCGCATTGGAACTCACGTTCTCCAACAACCTGGTTTCCGTCAGCAACACGGCAAGTACGCTCAATGGTCTGGTCGCCCACAACCGTGGTCTGTACCGTTTGCTGGACGCCAGCAAGGGCGACGTCTCCGCCCAGGACCGCGACCGCGTGACCCAGGACATCGCCAACGAACTCAAACGCAGCCAGAGCGCCTACGCCACCTACCGCGCCACGCCGCTGGCAGACGACGAACGGGCAGCCGGTGACAAGCTCGACCAGATCTGGCCCACCTACATCAGCAACTCCGAGCGCATCGTCGCGATGATGAACGGCGGCCAGCTCGAGCAGGCGCGCGCTCAGCTCAACAGCACCAACAATGAGCTGTTCCGTCAGGCGCGCGAGCTGATCCGTGTGATTATCGATTCCAACAACCGCCAGATCCAGGAAGGCGCCGCCGCCGCCGCCGACCTACGCAGCAGCGCGTTGACCTGGATGATCAGCGGCATCGTGCTGGCCTTCATCATCGCCCTCATCATTGGCGTGCTGATCACCCGCCTGATCACCCGCCCTATCGCCCAGGCCGTCGAGAGCGCCCAACGCATTGCCAAGGGTGACCTGACCCAAGCCATCATCACCGACCGTACTGACGAAGCCGGAAAATTGTTGATGGCATTGGCCGACATGCAGGGCGGGCTGAAAAGCACGCTGGTGGAAATCGCCAACGCCGCCGACCAGCTCGCCTCCGCCGCTGAAGAACTCAGTGCGGTCACCGACGAAAGCAGCCGTGGCCTCACGCGCCAGAATGACGAAATCCAGCAAGCCGCCACTGCCGTCAACCAGATGACGGCGGCGGTGGATGAAGTGGCAAGCAATGCGGTGTCGACCTCCGAAGCCTCGCGCCAGGCCACCACTGAAGCGGAGGAAGGCCGTGAGCAGGTGGCGCAGGCCGTGTCCGGTATGAGTTCGATGGTGGTCGAGATCAACGATTCGACACAATCGGTGGCCGACCTGGCCAGCCAGGTGCGCGAGATCGGCAAGGTGATCGACGTGATCCGCGGTATCGCCGACCAGACCAACCTGCTGGCCCTTAACGCCGCCATCGAAGCCGCACGCGCGGGTGAGCAAGGCCGTGGTTTTGCGGTGGTGGCCGATGAAGTCCGCGCGCTGGCCCATCGCACCCAGACCTCCACCGTCGATATCGAAAAAATGATCGGCGAAGTGCAGGTCGGCGCCGATGACGCCGTGGCAGCCATGAACAAAAGCCTGACCTGGGCCAACAACACCCAAACCCTGGCGCAAAACGCCGGCGAAGCCCTGGAACGCATCACCGCCAGCGTGGCGAAGATCAACGAACGCAACCTGGTGATCGCCTCCGCGTCGGAAGAGCAGGCGCAGGTAGCCCGCGAAGTGGACCGCAACCTCCTCAACATCCAGGACCTGTCGACCCAGACCGCTGCCGGTGCCAACCAGACCAACGCCTCCAGCCAGGACCTGTCCCGCTTGGCCACCTCATTCAACGTGCTGGTCAGCAAGTTCCGGTTGTAACCGCCTCATTGCAGTGCGCCAACGCACCCGAGTGGCGCACGCATACCCCTCTTCCCCGCCACGCCCGGCCGTAAACCGGGCCTCTGGCCCAGTTGGCACGACTCTCGCTTTGCCTCTCCCGTGCAGGATTCATCACAGGTTCGCGGCACCACAATTTGCAATGGCCGACTAGGGTTCCGGCTCGCTTGAAAAGCGAGTGGCTGGTCCGAGAGTTGGCGACCTCCAGTTGAGGTTACACGGCGGGATAAAAGCCCGGGAGACAAGCCACCGTTCACGGTGCCGCGTTGCTCCTGCTCGCCCATGTTCAACTGGAGAAGCCCCATGCCCACAATCCGTTTACCCGCCCTGCTCGCCGCCGCCTTCGCCGCCGTGCTGAGCTTTCAAACCCAAGCCGCGACCAAAGACCACTTCAGTGTGTGCTGGACTATCTATGCCGGCTGGATGCCGTGGGAATACGCCGGCAGCCAAGGCATCCTCGACAAGTGGGCCAAGAAGTACGGCATCAAGATCGACATGGTGCAGCTCAATGACTATGTCGAGTCCATCAACCAATACACCGCTGGCCAGTTCGACGGCTGCACCATGACCAACATGGACGCCCTGACCATTCCCGCCGCCGGTGGTGTGGACAGCACCGCGCTGGTGGTCAGCGACTTTTCCAACGGCAATGATGGCGTGGTGATCAAGGGCACCGGCAAGACCGTGGCCGACCTCAAGGGCATGAACGTCAACCTGGTGGAACTCTCGGTGTCTCACTACCTGCTCGCCCGCGCCCTGGAATCCGCTGATCTCACCGAAAAAGACCTCAAAGTCGTCAACACCTCCGACGCCGACATCGCCGCGGCCTTCAACACCGACCAGGTGCAAGCCGTGACCACCTGGAACCCGATGCTCTCCGAGATCAAGGCTAAACCGGGCGTCACCCAAGTGTTCGACTCCAGCAAAGTGCCCGGCGAAATCATGGACATGATGGTGGTCAACACCCAAACCCTCAAAGACAACCCGGCCCTGGGCAAAGCGCTGACCGGCGCCTGGTTTGAAGTGGTCGCGCTGATGAACGCCAAAAACGCTGCCAGCACCGCGGCGCTTGAACATATGGCCAAGGCCTCCGGCACCGACCTCAAGGGTTTCCAGGCGCAACTGGACACCACCAAGCTGTTCGCCACGCCCAAGGAAGCGCTGGCGTTCGCCACCAGCGCGCAACTGCCCGCCACCCTGCGCAAGGTCGCCGAGTTCTCGTTTGAACACGGCCTGCTCGGCGAAGGGGCCAGGGACGCCAGCGCCGTGGGCATGAGCTTCGCCAATGGCATCACCAGCGGCGACACCGCCAACCTCAAGCTGCATTTCGACCCCAGCTACGTGCAGATGGCCGCCGACGGCACGCTGTAAGAGGACCCGGCCATGCGCCTGATCAACCGTCACCCGGAACGCTCCAGCCGCCTGCTGTTGGTGCTGCTGCCGTTCGCCCTGCTGCTGTTCGCCTACTTTGTAGGCTCGGCCGAGCGCCTGGCGGATAACCCCAACGACAAACTGCTGCCCAGCGCCGCGCAAATGGGCGACGCGGTGAAACGCCTGGCGTTCAGCGCCGATACGCGCACCGGTGAATATGTGCTGTGGCAAGACAGCGCCTCCAGCCTGCGCCGCCTGGCGATCGGCTTGGGCATCAGCGCCCTCGCCGGCCTGTGCCTGGGCATCGCCGCCGGCACACTGCCGTTGTTTGGCGCGCCGTTGTCGCCACTGCTCACGGTGCTGTCAATGGTGCCGCCACTGGCGATCCTGCCGATTCTGTTCATCGTGTTTGGGCTGGGAGAGTTGTCCAAAGTCATGCTGATCGTCATCGGTGTAACACCGTGCCTGGCGCGCGACCTGGAACAGCGCGCCCGGGAAATACCCGTCGAGTTGCTGGTCAAGGCACAGACCCTCGGCGCCTCCACCTGGACCCTGATGCTGCGTGTGGTGCTACCGCAACTGCTGCCACGTCTGCTGATCTCGCTGCGGCTGATGCTCGGCTCGGCGTGGTTGTTCCTGATCGCCGCCGAAGCCATCGCCTCCACCGACGGCCTCGGCTACCGGATCTTCCTGGTGCGCCGCTACCTGGCGATGGACGTGATCTTGCCCTACGTGGTGTGGATCACCCTGCTCGCCTGGCTGATGGACTGGGGCCTCAAAACCCTCACACGGCGTGCGTTCCCCTGGTACGAAGGAGCGCGGCCATGAGTTTTATCAGCGTCAACAATGTGTGGCAGCGCTATGGCGAACAGGTGGTGTTGGAAGGGCTCAACCTGCACGTCAATGAGGGTGAGTTTTGCACCCTGGTCGGCACGTCCGGCTGCGGCAAATCGACCTTCCTGCGCTTGTTACTGGGCCAGGAAACCGCGAGCAAAGGCCAGATCCTGCTGGACGGCCAACCACTTGCCGGCGAGCCGGATGCCAGCCGTGGCGTGGTGTTCCAGCGTTACTCGGTGTTCCCGCATTTGACGGTGCTGGACAACGTTGCGCTTGGCCTTGAGCTACCGCGCTCGCCGCTGCTGGGACGGCTGTTCGGCAAAGCCAAACAAGACGCACGGGAACAGGCCGCCGCCCTGCTGCAAAAAGTCGGCCTCGGCCACGCACTGGACAAATACCCGGCGCAGCTCTCCGGCGGCATGCAGCAACGCCTGGCCATCGCCCAAGCCCTGATCATGAAACCCCGCGTGTTGCTGCTGGACGAACCCTTCGGCGCCCTCGACCCGGGCATTCGCAAAGACATGCATCAGCTGTTGCTGGCGCTATGGCGCGAAACCCGGCTGACGGTGTTCATGGTCACCCACGACCTCAGCGAAGGTTTCAGCCTCGGCACACGCTTGCTGGTGTTCGACAAAGTCCGTGTCGACCCCCACGCCCCCGGCGCCTATGGCGCGCGCATCACCTACGACATCCCTTTGAACAGCGAGCGCCGCAAAGCGCTGGCCGCCGAACTTGGAGCGACTTGCAAATGACCGATTCCATTCAACTGTTCCCACCCTTCGCCGAAGAAATGCTGCCCGGCGGCGGCCACCGCTCCTTTGTGCTCAAGCGCGGCCAACTGCTGCGCCTCACGGATATTCGCGGTGGTGCCAACGTCAGCCTGACCCTGCTCAATGCCAATGAAAAAACCGAGCGTCTGAACCTGCCCGACAGCCTCAAATGCCAACACACCGCCAAGCTCACCCGCGGCCACTGCCTGTACTCGGACATGGGCCGCGTGCTGGCAGCCATCACCGCCGACACCTGCGGCTGGAGCGACAGCATCGGCGGCGTGCTGTGCGCCGCCGAAGTGGCCGAGAAGTACGGCCAGGGCCGTTATCAGGAGCTGCGCAACGGCTTCTTTCGCAACGGCACCGACAACCTGTTGGTGGAATTGGGCAAGTGGGGGTTGGGGCTTAGCGACCTGCTGATGACCCTCAACCTGTTCAGCCGGGTCAGCGTTGACGAAGGCGGCGGCCTGCACTTTGTACCGGGCAATTCCAAAGCCGGCGACTACATCGAACTCTACGCGCCGATGGACACACTGGTGGTGCTGACCGCGCTGCAACACCCGATGGACCCCAACCCGAACTACGCGCCGCAACCGCTGAAACTCAGCTGGATGAACGCCGATTCCAGCGTCGCCGAACAGTGCCGTACTTCGCGCCCGGAAAACGAGCGCGGCTTTATCAACACCGACCGTCTGTTCGCCTGAGGAACTGCCATGTCTATCGCACTGAAACAACCCGAGGCAGCCGTGTACCGCGCCATCATTCCCGCCGGCGAACCGTGGCTGATGGAGGTCAAGGCCGGGCAGACCCTGCGCATCCTCGACCTGGAGGGCAACCAGGCCGTCGACACGCTGTTCTACAGCCGCAAAAACCCCAAGGAACGCTACGACGTACAGCGCACATTACGCCGGCAAAACCGCGTGTACCTGAGCACCGGCAGCGTGCTGTATTCCAACCTTGGCCAGCCGATGCTGACCATCGTCGATGACACCTGCGGGCGCCACGACACCCTCGGCGGTGCCTGTGCCCAAGAGAGCAACACCGTGCGCTACGCTCTGGAAAAACGCTACATGCACAGCTGCCGCGACAACTACCTGCGCGCCTGCGCCCACGACGGCCGGCTGGGTAAAGGTGACATCGGGCCGAACATCAATTTCTTCATGAATGTGCCGGTCACCGCCGACGGCGGGCTGACCTTTGAAGACGGCATTTCCGCGCCCGGCAAGTACGTCGACCTGCGTGCGCAGATGGACGTGATCGTGCTGATCTCCAACTGCCCGCAACTGAACAATCCATGCAATGGCTACAACCCGACGGCTGCGGAGTTACTGGTATGGAACTGAAAATAAAACGCCTGCGTAAGTGGTTATTCGCCCTGTGCCAGTCCCGAGCCGGGCAATGCATCCGAAAACACTAGCGATCAACTGTGGGAGCTGGCTTGCCTGCGATAGCGGTCCATCAGCCAACCGATAAGCTGACTGCCCTACCGCCATCGCGGGCAACCCCGGCTCCCACACTGACCACAGGCACTGCGGACGACCGCAGTGCTCCCTCACTTTGCGGGACGGCCCGCAGGGTTTTGCCATGTTCGAAAAACTCTTGATCGCCAACCGTGGCGCCATCGCCTGCCGCATCCTGCGCACCTTGCGCGAGCTGCAGGTCAAAGGCATCGCCGTCTACGCCGAAGCCGACGCAGCCAGCCTGCATATCCAGCAAGCCGACGAGGCCTACAGCCTCGGCGAAGGCGCGGCGGCGGCCACCTACCTGGCAGTGGAAAAAATCCTCGCCACCGCCAAGGCCTGTGGCGCCAAGGCGATTCATCCTGGCTACGGTTTTCTCTCAGAGAACGCCGCCTTTGCCCAAGCCTGCGAAAATGCGGGGATAGCCTTCGTCGGTCCGACACCCGAACAGCTGCGCGTATTCGGCCTCAAGCACACCGCGCGGGCCTTGGCCAAACACCATCAAATTCCATTATTGGAAGGCACCGAGCTGCTCGACAGCCTCGATACAGCGTTGCTGGCGGCCGAAACCGTGAGCTATCCGGTCATGCTCAAAAGCACCGCAGGCGGCGGTGGCATCGGCATGCGTGTGTGCCACAATGCGACAGAGCTGAGTGAGTCCTTTGAAGCGGTCAAACGCCTGGGGCAAAACAACTTCAGCGATGCCGGTGTGTTTATCGAGAAATACATCGAGCACGCCCGCCACCTGGAAGTGCAGGTGTTCGGCGACGGTTTGGGCGACGTCATCGCCCTTGGCGTGCGCGACTGTTCCGTGCAACGGCGCAACCAGAAAGTCCTCGAAGAAACACCCGCGCCGAACCTGCCCGACGGCATGGCCGAAGCCTTGTGCACGGCGGCCATCACCCTGGCCAGGGCGGTCAATTACCGCAGCGCCGGCACCGTAGAGTTCATCTTTGACAGCGCTGACGGCCGCTTCTACTTCCTCGAAGTGAACACGCGCCTGCAGGTAGAACACGGCGTCACCGAACAAGTCTGGGGCGTCGACCTTGTTCGCTGGATGGTGCAATTGGCGGCGGGTGAACTACCTGCGTTGAGCGAATTGAAGCTGCACCCTCAGGGCCACGCGATTCAGGCGCGGCTGTATGCGGAAGATCCAGGCAAGGATTTCCAGCCGAGCCCAGGCCTGTTAACCCGTGTGGATTTCCCGACGGCTGAAGGTTTGCGGATCGACACCTGGGTGCAAGCCGGTTGCGAGATACCGCCCTACTTCGACCCGATGATCGCCAAGCTCATCACGTGGGCGCCGACCCGCGAACAGGCGCGTCTGAATCTGCATCAGGCATTGAGCGACAGCCAGCTCTACGGCGTGGAAACCAACCGCGACTACCTGCGCCAAATCCTGCTGGCCACGCCGTTTGCCAGCGGCCGCCCGTGGACGCGTTGCCTGGAAGGCCTGGTCTACAGCGCCAGCACCTTCGAAGTGCTCAGCGCCGGCACCCAAACCAGTGTGCAGGACTACCCCGGCCGCCTCGGCTACTGGGCCGTCGGTGTGCCGCCCTCCGGGCCAATGGACAGCCGCGCACTGCGCCTGGGCAATCGCCTGCTGGGTAACGACGACGGCGCGGCGGCGCTGGAAATCACCATGAATGGGCCGCTGTTGCGCTTTAATTGCGCGGCGGTCGTCGCTGTTACCGGCGCAGCCATCACGCTGTTGCTGAACGACCAACCAGTGCCGATGAACACCGCGTTGCGGATTGAAGCAGGCGCGGTGTTGAGCCTTGGCAGCATCATAGGTGCCGGTGCGCGCAGCTATCTGTGCCTGCGCGGCGGGTTGCAAGTGCCAGATTACCTGGGCAGCAAAAGCACCTTCACCCTCGGCCAGTTCGGCGGGCACGCCGGGCGCGCTTTACGCACTGGCGATGTGTTGCATTTGCTGCCACTGACAGACGCCGACGCCGGCCAGCAATTGATCGCGGAACCCCTGCCTGCGGTGCGCACGCTGCGGGTGATTTATGGCCCGCACGGCGCGCCGGAATACTTCAAGCCTGAATACATCGTCACCTTCTTCGCCACCCAATGGGAAGTGCACTTCAACTCCAGCCGCACCGGCGTGCGACTGATCGGGCCAAAACCTTTATGGGCGCGCACGGACGGTGGCGAAGCGGGGCTGCATCCGTCGAATATCCATGACAACCCCTATGCCATCGGCGCGGTGGATTTCACCGGGGACATGCCGGTGATCCTGGGGCCGGATGGGCCGAGCCTTGGCGGGTTTGTGTGCCCGGTGACGGTGATCGAGGCGGACCTTTGGCAGTTGGGGCAACTCAAGGCCGGGGACAAACTGCGGTTCGAACCGGTGAACCTGAAAACCGCCCGCGACCTCGCCCTGAAATGGGATCAATGTGGGAGCTGGCTTGCCTGCGATCCAGACAACTCGGTACCTCAGGCAGACCACATTGATGCCATCGCGGGCAAGCCCGGCTCCCACATCGACCGTGGCCCACTTACGATCGGATCGCCTGTGGTGCTGGAGTTGGGTGAAGGCGACACCCGCCTCGTCGCCCGCCTCGCCGGCGACACTCACCTGCTGCTGGAAATCGGCGCCCCCGAGCTGGACCTGGTGCTGCGCTTTCGTGCTCATGCACTCATGCAAGCCCTGGAAACTCTCGCCCTGCCAGGTGTCATCGACCTGACCCCAGGCATCCGTTCCCTGCAAATCCACTACCAGCCCGAACAACTGCCGCTGGCTGGTTTACTGGCGTTGATCACCACGCAATGGGCCGCTGTGTGCGCCACCCCCAACCTGCAAGTGCCCTCGCGCATCGTGCACTTGCCGCTGTCGTGGGACGACCCGGCGTGTCAGCTGGCGATCGAAAAATACATGACCACCGTGCGCAAGGACGCGCCGTGGTGCCCGAGCAACCTGGAGTTCATTCGCCGCATCAACGACCTCGCCAACCTCGATGAAGTGCGCCACACGGTGTTCGATGCCAGCTACCTGGTGATGGGCTTGGGTGACGTCTACCTCGGCGCTCCGGTGGCCACGCCGCTGGACCCGCGCCACCGTCTGGTGACCACCAAATACAACCCGGCGCGCACCTGGACCGCCGAGAATTCGGTGGGCATTGGCGGCGCTTATTTGTGCGTGTACGGCATGGAAGGCCCAGGCGGTTATCAGTTTGTGGGCCGCACCTTGCAGATGTGGAACCGCTACCGGGAAGTCTCGGCGTTTGATGGCAAGCCGTGGTTATTGCGGTTCTTTGACCAGATCCGTTTTTACCCGGTGACGGCTGATGAGCTGGTGCAGATCCGGCGCGACTTTCCGCTGGGGCGCTTTGAATTGAGCATCGAGCACAGCCAGTTGAACCTCGCGGAGTATCAGGATTTCCTCGCGCGCGAAGCCGCAAGCATTGGCGCGTTTCGTGAGCATCAGCAGCACGCCTTCAATGCCGAGCGTGAACGCTGGATTGCCAGTGGCCAAGCGCATTTCGACAGTGAAGAACTCGCGGCACCACAAGGTGCAGACACGCCGTTGCAGGCCGACCAAATCAGTGTCGACAGCCCGATCGCCGGCAACCTCTGGCAAGTCCAGGTGGCTAACGGCGAGCGCGTGTCGGCTGGCGATGTGCTGGTGATTCTGGAGTCGATGAAAATGGAAATCCCGGTAGTGGCGCCGTTCGCCGGCACCGTGCGCGAGATCCCCGTGCAACCCGGCAGCGGCATCGGCGCCGGGCAACGGGTGGTGGTGCTCGAACGTGACTGACTCTTCTATTCTACAGGCGGACAAGCCATGAATCTGCAACTGGACAACCTGCGCAATGCCTACCTGAGCGGCGACACCACGCCCCGTGAAGTGCTGCTGCACCTGCGCGAAAAAGCCGCGCACTTGAACCCCGATTATCACCTGTTTATCCACTTGCTTACCGAAGCGGAGCTGGAGCCGTACCTGGCCGCATTGGACGCGCGCGAACCGGCTGAGTTGCCGTTATTCGGCGTACCGTTTGCGATCAAAGACAACATCGACTTGGCTGGCATTCCCACCACCGCCGCGTGCCCGGCGTTCGCCTATGTGCCGAAGCGCAACGCGAGCATTGTCGAGCAGTTGATCGCCTTGGGCGCGGTGCCAGTGGGCAAGACCAACCTCGACCAGTTCGCCACCGGGCTCAATGGCAGCCGCTCGCCGTATGGCGCGTGCCCCAACAGCGTGTTGCCGGAGTATCCGTCGGGCGGCTCCAGCGCCGGGTCGTCACTGGCCGTCGCGTTGGGTGTCGCGAGTTTTGCCCTGGGCACCGACACGGCCGGTTCCGGGCGGGTGCCGGCGGCGCTGAATAACCTGGTGGGGCTCAAGGCGAGCAAAGGCTTGATCTCCACAGCCGGCGTGGTGCCGGCGTGCCGCACGCTGGATTGCGTCACCACCTTTACCCGCACCGCGCGCGAGGCCAGCCAGTTACTGGCGCTGACTGCCAAACTCGATCCGTTGGATGCGTACAGCCGAGCGAACCCGGCGTGGAATGATGCGTCGGCGTTTGGCGCACCACTCGCGTTTCGTTTTGGCGTGCCGCGCGAGCAGGACCTGGAGTACTTCGGCTGCGAGCAAGGCCCGCAGTTGTTTGCGCAGGCCATCGACCGCTTGATTGCACTGGGTGGCGAGCCGGTGACGCTGGACCTGTCGCCCTTCCTGGAAGCCGCGCGCCTGCTCTACGAAGGGCCGTGGGTGGCTGAACGCTACAGCGTGGCCGGTGAACTGATGGAGCAGAACCCCGAGGCCGTGCTGCCGGTGATTCGTGCGGTGCTGGCCAAAGCGCCAGCGGTAAACGGCGTACAGACCTTCCGTGCGCAGTACCGCCTGCAAGCCTTGAAAGCGCAGTGCGATGGCATGCTTGAAGGCCTCGACTGCGTACTGACGCCGACCATAGGCCGCCCGGTGACGCTGGAAGAACTGCGCGCCGAACCGGTGCTGCGCAACGCCGAGCTGGGCTACTACACCAACTTCATGAACCTGCTGGATTACGCCGCCGTCGCCGTGCCCAGCGGCTTTATGCACAACGGTTTGCCTTGGGGTGTGACGCTGTTTGGCCGAGCGTTCACCGACCAATACCTGTTGGGCGTGGCAGATGCGTTGCAGCGCCAGCACGATACGTCGCTGCCTGTGCCTGTCGGCAGCGCAGGTCATGACTTTACCCGGCTGGTGGTGTGCGGCGCGCACCTGCAGGGGCTGGCGCTTAACGGCCAATTAGTGCGGCGTGGCGCGCGCCTGCTGGAGCGCACCCACAGCTCGGCCGACTATCAGTTGTTCGCGCTGGCCGGTGGGCCACCCTGTCGCCCCGGCATGTTGCGGGTGAGTGAAGGCGGCGTGGCCATTGAGGTGGAAGTGTGGGAGCTGCCGAGCCGCGAATTGGGCTCCTTCCTCACCGGTATCCCCGCCCCCTTGGGCCTGGGCAAGGTGCAACTGGCCGACGGGCGTTGGGAAACCGGCTTCATCTGCGAGCCCTACGGCTTGACCGGCGCCGTGGACATCAGCCACTTCGGCGGCTGGCGCGGCTACCTGCGCAGCTTGCAATAGCGGGGCGGCGCTGTATCGTGCAGGGAACTGCGCGATACAGCCCGAACCGACATGACCACACCCACCCTTTGCCCTGCCTGCGGTGCCCGCAACGACTGCACCCTGGCCGACCCACGCACCGCCGACCAAGCCTGTTGGTGCTACAGCGTCACCATCGACCCGGCGGTGCTCGAAGCGCTGCCCGATGAACTGCGCAATAAGGCCTGCCTGTGCCCACGCTGTGCGCAGGTAGATGCGCAATTGCGTCGGGCTGAACAGCCGTAATGCGCGTTGATCGTTTCCTCAGCAACCTGCCGCGTTTCAATCGCCAACAAGTGCGTGTGCTGCTGGTTGAGCGACGGGTGACAGTTGATGGCGTGGCCGTCAGCGACCCACACCATGAAGTGCGAGCATTCAGCCGCGTCTGTGTCGATGATGAGGTACTGCAAGCCGGCAAACCGGCGCGTTATTTCATGCTGCACAAACCCCAAGGCTGCGTGAGCGCTACCGCCGACCCGGTGCATCCCACCGTGCTTGATTGGCTGAGTGAACCGGACACGCATGAGCTGCACATCGCCGGCCGTCTGGACTTCAACACCACCGGGCTGATGCTGATCACCAACGACGGCCAATGGTCGCGGCGCCTGACACAGCCCCAGACCAAACTGCCCAAGGTTTACCTCGTTGAAACCGAGCAGGACATTGGTCCTGAGTATGCAGCCACCTTTGCCGCTGGCCTGTATTTCGCCTTTGAAGATCTCACCACTCAACCCGCCGACCTTGAGCTACTCGGCCCAAGGACCGCACGCCTGAGCATCATCGAAGGCCGTTATCACCAGGTGAAGCGCATGTTCGGGCACTTTGATAACAAGGTGATCTGCCTGCACCGTGAGCGTATGGGGCCTTTGGTGCTGGATGCCACCCTTGCGCCGGGCGAATATCGGGAACTGACCGACGAAGAAATCCGACAGGTCTGACGACCGTTCAGCCGGTGATGGCAAAAAACCAGCTTGGCGCCTTGCGAGCTGGCGCCTGTGCTGCTTGAATCAAGACGTCAGCCAAATTATGACTGGCGAGTCGCCCCATAACCTCCAAGAAACACCTTGCCCCGCCCGCGCTTGATCTATGGGCGTTCCAGGCAAACAGCCCGCCATAACAACACCCGTCGGCCAGCCGTTATCGGACCGACATGGGCCTCATCTTCCAGGCGTATGCCTACCTGTCATAAAGCTCGTGCAGAGTGATCTGCGCGCCCTACCCGCTTGCCAGGAGTCTTACGACATGAGGCCAGAAATCGCTGTGTTGGATATACAGGGTCAGTATCGGGTTTACACGGAGTTCTATCGCGCGGACGTTGCTGCAAAGACCATCATCCTGGTCAACGGCTCCATGGCCACCACGGCATCCTTCGCTCAAACCGTGAAAAGCCTGTACCCGCAATTCAATGTGGTTTTGTACGACCAGCCCTACGCTGGCCGCTCCAAAATCCATAACCGTCATGAGCACATGCTGACCAAGGAAGTCGAAGGCCAGATCCTGCTGGAACTCATCGAACACTTCGGCGCCGAACACGTGCTGTCGTTCTCCTGGGGCGGCGCCGCTGCCCTGGTCGCCCTCGCCCACCGCCCGCGCCGGGTGGAAAAGGCCGTGATCAGCTCGTTCTCGCCGGTGATCAACACCCCCATGCGCGACTACCTCGAACGCGGTGTCGACTACCTCGGCAACCTCGACCGCCACAGCGTCGGCCACCTGGTCAACAGCACCATCGGCAAACACCTGCCGTCACTGTTCAAGCGCTTCAACTACAAGCATGTGAGCGGCCTGGCCGAGCATGAATACGGGCAGATGCACTTCCACATCAGCCATGTGCTCAACAGTGACCGGCTGTGCTACCTAAAAGCCGCCAGGCAGATCGACATTCCGGTGCTGTTTTTGAATGGCGAATGGGATGAGTACACCAGCGCCGAGGATGCCAAGCTGTTTGGCCAGCACGTGGCCAACAGCAGCTTCAGCACCATCCAGGCGACCGGGCATTTTCTGGACATGGAGCACAAGGCGGCCTGCAGGGACAGCCGGGATGCGGTGGTGGGCTTTTTGAAACCAGAACGCCAGGTGAGTCGGTTGCGTTATCACCAGGGCCAGACGCAGCATGCGTTTGCTACCTGAAAGGCGGCTTATGTGGGAGCCGGGCTTGCCCGCGATGCAGGCGCTGCGGTGTGTCAGTCACACTCAAGTGATGCAATCGCAGGCAAGCCAGCTCCCACACAAGCTTGATGAACCCAACTCACACATTTTTCGAAGAAAAACTTCAAATCCCGGCGAACATCTGGTACAAAGTCAGCCGCTTTGAGCGGGTATAGTTTAGTGGCAAAACGAAAGCTTCCCAAGCTTTAGTTGAGGGTTCGATTCCCTCTACCCGCTCCACTCAGATTTTGGTCTTGCGTCAGGTTGGTTCTGGCGGGAGATGCACCAAAAAACCGGCCCTTGGTGGCCGGTTTTTTTATGTTCTAAATTTGGCTTCATGCGTGAGCGACCGGTTCCGATGCAGGGTATCTGGCTCCCCTTCCCCTTGGTATGTGCGGCCTGGGAAGGCAAGCCTGTTGCAGGGCGTGAAAAACCTACGCGGCGCGGTCCACGCGGTCTTGCGCCGCTTCTACCAGCATCAGCCCCAGTTCGATCATTTGCTGAATGGCCAAGGCCAGGTAGCGATGTTGAGAAGGCAGGCTTTCGGCGAACTCGTTGGTCATGGCACCCGCGCCGGCAATGGTTTCGTAGGCGTTGGCGAGCAAGGCTTCGGTGTTGGCTTCGGGGCGGACGCTGAACAGGGTCGCGGTGGGGTTACAGGAGTCAGTACACATCTGTTGATCCTCGGTAAGGACCACCACCCAAAGGGTTAGGGTGGCAGCTGTACGCAGGTTAGTAGACCGGGAAAATTCATCGAAAACCGGCGCGCCCGAAGACGCCCTACGTACAGCTACCAATAAGCACAGACATGAAAGTGCCTGACAGTAAGGACAGCCGTACGCCGGATAAATTTTCAACGGGCTACTAAACCCGACCGCTGATGGGCAGCGGCAGACGAACCTTAAAGCGCTCGTCCAAGGCGTACAACTCAGACGATTCTGTGTGTTGTGTAGGCAATAACGCAACATTCAGGACCGGCTGTACCGTTCTCCTTCAGACCGTAAATTCTGGCAATAGGAAAACCCTGAAGAACGTTTGAAACCGGCACGCCCTCGCATCACTCTCCCCAGCCTTCGACACTGACGTGTCTCTTGCCAACCCGTATCCAAGTAGATACAGTGAGATTCTGTGAGGCCCCGTGCGTTATTCGATCCAGCAAACCCAAGCCTTCACTCAATGGTGCTCGGCAATTCGCGATCTGCGAGCAAAAATCACCATTGCTCGACGTATCGAGCGAGCCAGTGTGGGCAATCTGGGGGATTTCAAGATGCTGGGCGGCGGTATTTCAGAGATGCGGATAGACGTGGGTGCGGGTTATCGCGTTTATTTCACCTTGCGCGGCAGGGAGGTCGTCATCTTGCTGGCAGGTGGCGACAAGTCTTCACAAGAAGCCGATATCCGGCGAGCAAAAAAATTAGCAAAGGAGGTTTGATCATGGCTCAAACACTGACGACATTTGATATGGCCGAGCTGCTCGACAGTGATGAGGCCATCAGCGAATACCTTTCTCAGGTGCTGGCAGACGGTGACAACGAAGAGTTCCTTCGCGCCGTAGGCTACGTCGCCAAAGCCCGTGGCATGACAAAGATCGCCACGGATGCGGGCGTAGGGCGCGAGAGCTTGTACAAGGCATTTGCCCCGGGCGCAAAACCTCGTTTTGAAACGGTTCTGAAGGTGCTTCACTCACTGGGCATTGATCTGTTGGCTCGGCCTGGGCATACCAGCAATTATTCGATTGTTTGAGGCGCACACCCCCGCTGCACCACCCACGCCAGCGGCAACGTCACCAACAACATGCCCGCCAGTACCATCACCGCCACCGGTACACCCAGCGCGTCGCCCACCCCACCGAATACCACGGGTGCCAGCGCGCCGCCGCCGATTGTGCCGGTGTAGAACACCGCAAATGCTTGCTCGCGTTTTCCCGCCGCCGCCAGGTCCGGCACGGCGCCGTACAGCACTGAAGAAGTGCCATTGAGCATCAGGCCCAGCAGCGGCAGCATCACCATCAGTCCATTCAGCGGCAGGTACACGGCGGCTATGATCAGCAGCGCCGTGCTGGTTTCCGTCAGCCATACGGTTTTCATCATGCCGATGCGGGCACCCAAGTAGCCGCAGAGCAATTTGCCGAAGGCGCCACCGATAAACAGCAGTGTCAACGCCAGGCCGATACCGGCAGTTCCCGCGCCTTTGGCTTGCAACAGAAACGGCAGGAAAGTAAGAAAGCCCATGCGCACGGTGCTGTCGAGCGTACCGGTGAGGATCAACGCGTGCAGGCCGGTGACAGAGCCAGTTCCGCCAGTCGGCTTGGCCGTTTTTGTAGACGCGGATTCGGCTACTTGCGCAGGCACCAGCCACCACAACAACCCCGCCGCAGCCAGGCCGAGCAACCCCAACAGTGTGGCACTGGCGCGCCAACTGATGACGGTGAGCAACAGCCCGACTAAACCCGGAATCAGGGTTTTGCCGATATCGCCGGAAAAGTTGTATTGGGACAAGGCTTGCTTGACCCCGCCGCCGTCCTCATAAGCATCAGTAATCATCGAAGAGGCTAATGGGTGTTGGGTGCTGGCGCCCAAACCGCCTAACAGCAACGCCAATAGCAGCATGATCAGCCCAGTGGCCTGCCCCACCAACAAATAAGCGACGCCAGCAAGCACCGTGCCGCCCACCAGCATCGGCATGCGCCCCCATCGTCGGGCGGCGCGGCTGGCCATCAGTTGAAACACGGCCATCATCCCGGAATAGGCACCGCGCAACAGCCCGATCTGCGCGTAGGAAAGAGCGAACTGTGCCTGCCAAATGGGCAGCAGCACGTAGATCACATCCGTGAGGCCATCGTGTACGGCATGGGCGCCGCACCCGGCGATCAGCGAGCGGCGGCGGTTTGAGGTTTCGCGGGCAGGCACGGCGCTGGTGTCGGTCATGATGCTTGGATCAACTCAGGTTTAAGGGGCTTCCAGCCCGTCAGGGCGATCAGCAACGTCAGCAGTTGAAAGCCGATAATCAGCGCTACACACCCAGCCCAGCCCCAGCGCTCCCACATCAAGGCGGGGACGATGGCACCACAACTGCCGCCCAGGTAATAACAGGTGAGGTAAACGCCCACGGCGCCTGCCTTGTTGGCCTGCGCGGTGGCACTGATGAACGCGTTGGCGGCGGCCTGGGCGAGAAAGACACCGGTCGAACTGAGCGCCAGGCCCGCCACGATGCACCCCAGCGACGGCGCCAGGGTCAGTGCCGAGCCACTGATGCCCAGCACGGCAGCCACAGCCAGCAGCTCGGCGTGGGGCCGCGCTTTGCTGAGGCGGCCGGCGATAGGAATCACAATCAAGGCCAGCAGAAACACCATGTACAGCGTGCCCAAGGCCGCAGGTCCGAGGTTGAAAGGCGGTAGGCCAAGGTAGAGTCCCGCGTAGGTAAATGCCGCAACCTGGGAGAACAACACACAAAACCCTACGGCGTAGGCAGCTACCAATGGCTTGCGAAAAACGCCTGACGAAGCAGCCTTGACCGGTGCGACTCGCGGCGGGTTATCGGGCAGCAAAAACTGAATGAACCCACCGACCATCAAACTCAATACGGCCAACAATTCAAAGGCCTCGCGCCAGCCGACATATTCGGTCATCACGCCGGTGACGAAGCGCCCGGCGAACCCGCCCAGTACGGTGCCCGCCACATAGAGGCTGGTGACTTCGGTCACCGTGGCGCCGTGCCAGCGGTCGCCGATGTAAGCCACGCTGGTGGCAAACACCACCGGGATCAACATGCCTTCCACAAAGCGCCACACCAACACTTCGGCAAAGCTGCCGGCGTAGGCGGTCATCAGCGCGGGCAAGGCCAGTAACAGCGCGGTCACAGCGATGACCGTACGCTGCTGGAAACGCCCGGTCAGCCGGCCGACAAATGGCGCGGTCACTGCCACGGCCAGGGTGGTGACCGTGATACTCCAGCCCGCCGCCTTGGCGCTGATATGAAACTGCTCGGCGAACGTGGTCAGGATGCTCTGGGTGGCATACAGGTTTAGAAACGCCGCGCAGCCACACAGGAACAGGGCAAGACGGGCACAATGCAGGCGCGGTTTCATGAAACCTCTCGTTTTATTTTGTGAGGTCTTTATAGAATGGCCAGCGGGTCTTAAACCAATACCGAATTCGAACCGATCAATACCCAGGGATCAGGATGCTCGACCTACGCAAGCTGCGTTACTTTCTGACGGTCGCCGAAGAACTGCACTTCGGCCGCGCAGCCCTTCGCCTGCACCTGGCCCAGCCGCCGTTGACCCGGCAGATCTCGGCGCTGGAAACGGAGTTGGGCTTCAAGTTGTTTGATCGCACCAGCCGCACGGTTTCCCTCACCGCTCAGGGCCGTTCGTTCTTGCCCTATGCGCGTGGCGTGTTGGAACAGGTGGAGCTGGCACAGGTAATCGCCGGTAAATTGGCCGCCGGGACCGCTGGGCAACTGACCTTGGGTTACGTCAGTTCGATCGCGCTGTCGGACCTGTTTAGCCAGGCGATCCAGGCCTTCGCCCAGGGTTTTCCCGATGTGCAGTTGACCTTGGTGGAGTGCGCTTCCGGCAGCCTGGGCGCACAGGTGGCAGATGGGCGCCTGGATGTCGGCCTGAGTCGTCTGCTGCCGCAAAGCCAGGCCGTGCAAGCGCTGTCGCTGGGTGAGGAGCGCTTGTGGGCGGCGGTTTCCAGTGAAAGTCCGTTAGCCGACCAAACGCAGGTGAGCCTGGCGCAGCTCAGTGCTTACCCGCTGATTCTGTTTCCGCCCGATTACGGGTCGGGGTTGAACCAGTCGATCGAGCAGTTGTACCGACATCACGGCGTGCCCCTGCGCGCCGGGCCGACCGGGCGGCAGATCACTTCGATCATTGCGTTGGTGGCCGCCGGGCAAGGCGTGGCATTGGTACCCGAATGCACCCGGAGCTTGATGAACAAGGGTATCACCTATAAGCCCATGGTCGAGGTGGATGCCTGTGCGCAGCTGTTGGTGCTGACGCCTGCGACCAGAAAAAGCCTGTTGGCTGACGCATTTCTCGCCGTTCTCGCCCATGTCTTAAACAACGAGTAACACTTCGAAAATCCCCGCAATACCTCTCTAAGACGCCGTTTTCAAAGGCTCATACACTTCATTCAGCACTTACCGAAACGCCGGTCGTCAGCCGTCGGTAGGTAGAGTGTTGATAATTTATTTTCAGTGGTTATAGTCACCACCAACACACACCACAAGGAGGTGCTGTGGATAGCCGATATTTGATAGGTCACATTGTTGCGGATGGCTGGTACCTGGTACGCACCCGAGGCAGTCACCACCACTTCAAACACCCGACCAAACCGGGGTTGGTGACGATTCCTCATCCAAAGAAAGACCTGTTGGACAAGACCGCCAAGAGCATTTTGAAACAGGCGCTGCTGAGCTGAGCGCCCCTGGAGAGCAATAGACATGCTTTACCCCATCGCAATTTCAACCGGTGACGAGGACCACGCCTGGGGTGTGGAAGTGCCGGATATTCCTGGCTGCTACTCCGCCGGCGACGACCTGGACGACGCCATGGCCATGGCCCGCGAAGCGATCGAAGGGCACTTTGAAATCCTTGCAGAGGATGGCGCGCCGATTCCCACCGCTCAGAAAGTCACCCTGCACGCGGCCAACCAGGCATATGCCGGCTGCATTTGGGCCGTGGTTGATATTGATGTCACTAAATATCTGGGCAAAGCGCAGAAGCTCAATATCACCCTGCCGGGTTACCTGCTGAATCGAATTGATGAATACGTGTTGCATCATCCTGAAGAAAAAAGCCGTTCCGGCTTTCTGGCATCGGCAGCACTAAAGGTTCTGCAGCAGGAACATTGACTTAAGCAAATTCCTAAAGCGACGAAGACGACCTTCGTTAAAAATGCGCACATATCTTACCCATGAGCAGAGCCAATGCGCGTGCCTGTACAAAAAACTGAGAGCCAAGTCGTTAGAAAGGTGGTGGGGCTGGTATTGATCATTCCACTGCTGTTACCGCTGACGCCAATCCCTTTCGGCCTGAGGAGCCTGGCGTCGATAGCGGCTCTGGCGGGATCCATCTATGGCGTCTGGTATTCAAGGCAGAACGCCAGCCGAGGCATCACACTCTGCGCAACCGCACTTGCGCTACTTAACCTCGGTTCATGGGTAGCACTGTCGACGCCCTCGATCGTCTGGTTCATCTATTTCGTCGCTTGGGCCTATGGTTCCGGTAACTGGATTCACTGGAGCATTTAGTCCCAGTAGAATTTGACCGCAAGAAACTGGGTTCCCAACCGCCCACAAGGTGGATAGTGGCCCCCTACATCTTCAAGGAGCCCGCTCATGCCCTACCAATACAAGCTCATGCCTTCCCCCGTCGGCCAGCTCACCCTGGTGGCGCGCAACGGCAAACTCAGCGCCATCCTGTGGGAAAAAGAACGCGCCAATCGCGTGCGTCTGGGCGAGTTGCATCTAGCCGACGACAGCCCGGTGTTATTGGAAGCCGAGCGCCAGCTACGGGAATACTTTACCGGCACCCGCAATCAGTTCGATCTGGCGTTGGACTTCGACGGCACCGATTTCCAAAAACAAGTCTGGCAGGCACTGCTGACCATCCCCTTCGGCGAAACCCGCAGCTACAGCCAGATTGCCCAGCAGATCGGCAACCCCAAGGCCGTGCGCGCGGTAGGCGCAGCCAATGGCCGCAACCCCATCTCGATCGTCGCGCCCTGCCACCGGGTGATCGGTGCTTCGGGCGGGCTGACCGGGTTTGCCGGTGGGCTTGAGGCCAAGCAGTATTTGCTGGCGCTTGAGGATCGCGGCCAGGCAAAGCTGGCCCTCTGATTACGCGTCTGCAAGGGCGTCACGGGTAAAGGCCTGGCACTCGTACAAAGGTTCGAAACCTAGTTGCCGGTACAGCGCGAAGGCACCCTGCGAGGCTTCTAGAAAGCATCGCAGGGCCCCGAGGCTCGACGCGTGCAGCAGAGCGGCATGGATCAATCGAGTGGCGTACCCTCTGCCACGCAAGCCCATGAGTGTGCCGATATCGCTAAGCCGGGCCTCGCCATCACACAGGGACAGCACCAGCGAAGACCTTACCTGCCCCTCATCGGACAAGGTGAAGTGATAAAGCGCCTCACCCGCGTCCAGGGCCCGCTGGTGGCGGACCTGATAACGCGCAACCTCCTCGGGCAGCCTCATGAACGCACTGCCAAAGGGCTCAGCCCAATCGTTCATGTTCCGCGTGAGCTGGACCTGCACACCGCTCTCGCCCACCCATGGCGCCAGGCACGCCAGGTCACCCACCATCGCGGTGGTCTTTTCGACCGGCTTAAAGCCGTGTGCCAAAAACACCTCACCCAGCGCTTCGACCTGTTCCTCATGGATCACCACGCGTATTGCCTGCGTGGTACGCCGGATAAGCTCCAGCGGTGCGGCCAAAGCGTTATCCAGCAAAGTGCTGCCAACCCGGATAAACAACAAATTGAACGGGCTGAAATACTCATCCGTGAAATAAGCATTGATGCCGCCGCTGTATCGACGATGCGTTGGGCACACCGCGGCAAAAAAATGCTCTTCGGTTTTACCGTAGAGCGTGGGCAAATCGCAGGCGGCGTTAGCGTGCATGGGAGAACATCCGGATAAAAAAAACCAGTCTTGCTCCCGCCATTCAAAGGCGCAGTAGGCCAATTCCTAAGATAGCCGGAGGAAAAAGCACGGCATTGTTCTAACCCTAAAATGTAAAAAGAAATTTCGAAGCGGGCCTGCGGTCCATAATTTCATCACCCTCCGGTCAAGGAAAAACGGTCATGAAATTCTCTGCAGTCTCCCAATCTCTGTCCCGCTGGGCAGGCAGTGCCCGCACGTTCTACGTGGCTGTCGCACTGATTTTCCTGTGGAGCCTCAGCGGGCCATATTTCCACTACAACGACACCTGGCAGCTGATCATCAATACCTCGACCACCATCATCACCTTCCTGATGGTGTTCCTGATCCAGAACACGCAAAACCGCGACAACGACATCCTGCATATCAAGATCGACGAGTTGCTGCGCGTCTCCAAGGATGCGCAAAACGCCGTGCTGAGCCTCGATGGCCTGGACCGTAAGGAACTGGAAAAACTGCGCAGCGAATACCGCAGCATCGGCGCCGCAGGCAATGTCAGCCTCAACAGCAGTTGCGGCGAAGTAGTCGACGATGCGGTGACCAACAAAACCGATCTGAACCAGGCATAAAAAAACGGCGGTTGGAGAAAGTCCAACCGCCGTTTTCTATCTCAAGTGACGGACTCAACCGTCGCCTTGATAACCTTTGCCATAGGTCGACGCCAAGGCACGGGCCTTTTGCAGGCGCTCCTCCAACTTGGGCAGCGTTTCATCCACCAGCGCTTTGATTTCCGGCACATCCGACGCCGCACCTTCCTGTTTGAACAGGGCAATGGCGTCTTCGTTTTCCTTGACCTGTTGCGCGGTGTAGGCCGCGTCGAAGGAGTCGCCGTCCTTGAGTTCGGGCATCAAGGTTTCGGCTTTATCGACGATCTTCTCGCGCGGGGCCACCGGCAAGTCGAGTTTCTTGGCGATGGCTGCCAGGTGCTGGTTGGCCTGGGTGCGTTCGTTGATCACCTCGATGGTGTAGTCCTTGATTTCCTGGGACGAGGTTCTGGCGTGGGCCATGCGACTGGTTTCGATATCGGCCATCCCTTTGGCCGAAGCCTGCTCGATGAATTCAGCAGGCGACTGGGCGAAAGCATTGCTGGCGCCGAGGCCCAGCAGCATCGCGAAACTGGCGGTGCGTAACCGGATAGCCATGCGGCTCATGATGGGTTCCTCCAGGTCAAAAATAGGTGCGGGAACAGACGCCCCGCCCTGAATTCGAATTTTCAGGGCGGCAAAGGTTTAGAAAAAACTCGCCAGTGCGACGAACGGTCGTCGCTATATCAGGCCGGTTTGCTGCCAAACAGGCCCGGCAACGCATGCGCCAGGGCATTGATGGCGAAGCCGATAAACATCACGCCACAGAGTTTGGTGATAAGGATTTCATGGCGCTGATACACGGTGCGCACACGTTGGGCGCCGACCACGCCGATCAGAATGGCATAGGCCAGCAGGCCACCGATAAAGCTCAGGAAGATCAACGACGGCAGCATCGCCCACGTCAGCAACTCGGCACGGCTGGACAACAACGCGGTGAAGGTCGCCACGGCCACCGGGTAAGCCTTGGGGTTGGTGAGACCGAACACAATGCCGTGCCAGAACGGGTGCCGCGCCGCGCCCTGAGGTGCATCGCTGCTGCGCCGCTGGGTACGGATCGCACGCCAGCCGAGCCAGAACAGGTATAAACCGCTGAGCACGCCCAGTGCATCAAAGGCTGTGCTGCCCACTTCCCGCGCGCCCACGATGGCAATCAACGCCGTGCTGCACCACACCACGTCACCGAGCAAATGCCCGCACAAAAAACCCGCCCCGGCACGGCGACCACGGGCAGCGCCGATACCGAATACGGCGAGCACGCCCGGACCGGGCGTAATGCCATAGATAAAACCCGAAGCAAGCACGGCGAACAGCAGGGATAGGGTCATGGGCGCGACTCTGATAGACGGTGATGAGGTGGATCGATTCTGCACGTTCCGCCGCTACGGGTAAAACTTCATTCCTGCATAAGGTTTGGCGCGACAGGCTTGCAAACGTGAGGCCAGATCGCCGACGTGGGCTTCGAGCTTGTGGCCATCGGGGTCGAGAAAGTAGAACGACGCGCCTTCACTGCGGTTGTCGCGCCATTCCCGCACCTGCGCAGCGCGCAGGCGCGCCACCAGCGCCGCAAAATCACCGGTATCGGCGGTAAACGCGTAGTGCGTGTATTCAGCCGCAGGCTCTGGCGAGCGCAATGGGTCGAGGGACAAGCACAGCCATAAACCGGGTAGGGACAAATAGGCGCCGCCGTCCCAGGTCGCATCGAGCCGAAGTTGCAACAATTGATGGTAGAAGCCGATGCTGCGGTTCAGGTCGGTGACGGCAAGGGTCAGGTGGTTAAGGCCGCAGAGCATGGAATGTCCTTTTATCTATTCACCCAGTGACGAACGGGGCAAACCGTTTTTGCGATGACGATGTAGTATGTTGCACTACACATCACTACATCGAGGCTCTTATGTCTGTTATGTCTCTACTCATACCGGAAGACGTCGCCGACACGCTTGCCAGTCTCGCCAAGGCGACAGGGCGCAGCAAATCCTTTCTAGCCGTAGATGCATTACGCGAATACCTGACGCGTGAGGCCTGGCAAATAGAGGAAATTCAAAAAGCATTGAAAGAAGCTGATGCGGGCGACTTTGCGACAGCGGCCGAAGTAAAAGCAGTCGCCGATAAATGGCGTAACAATGCAGGTTGATTGGCTGAGGGCTGCCCTCAGGAATCTTGACGATGAAGCGGCCTACATTGCCGAAGAAAACCCGAAAGCTGCCCATGAGTTCGTGCAGGCGATCTTGACCGGGCTTGAACATGTCGCTGAATTTCCGGCAATGGGCAAAGAAGGCAGAGTGCCCGGCACGCGCGAATGGGTAGTGCCCCGATGGCCCTATATCGTTCCCTACCGTATTCGAGATGGCCGGTTACAGGTGATGCGAATTTTTCATACACGCCGCCAGCCACCCGCTTCCTGGTAGCCACGGTTCAGACGGACAATACACCCTGCACCTGCCCAATCAACCACTGCAACCCCGAATCCCCGCCCCGCCGCGCATGCCACGCCAACTCAAACGCAAACGAAGGGATATGAAACGGCGGCGGCACAGCCAGCAGGTGCTGCTGATCGATGTTGAGCAAGCCTCTGGATGACACCGTCAAAATCAGGTCTGTGCCCTGGATCAACTGCGGTGCCACGCCCCAGTGCGGCAGGCTGATCGCCACATGCCGGCGCTCACGAATTGCCGTCAACGCCCGTTCGATCTCCGGGGTGCCACTGCCGCGCATTTCCAGCAACACATGCGGACGCGACAGGTAAGCGGGCAGATCGAGCACGCCGTTTTTCGGCAGGCTTTCGCGGTCAATCAGGCAGGTGTAATGCTCTTCGAATAACGGCGTGGTGCGCAGTTCGGCGGGCATGTCGGGGAACACCCCGGCGGCCAGGTCGAGGTCACCATTGAGCACGCCATCGACCATGCCTTCGCGGCTGGCCTGGACGATTTGCAGGTCGATGCCAGGCGCTTCACGGCGCAAGGTGCGGACCAGCCCCGGCAGGAAAATCGCCGCGCTGTAGTCCGACATCGCCACACGAAACCGGCGCTTGGCCGATGCTGGATCAAACCGGTTGGGCGCCAGCAGCGCCTGCACCTGGGCCAGGGCTTCGGCCAGTGGCGCGGCCAGCTCCAGGGCGCGGGCGGTCGGCACCAAGGCACCGCCCTGGCGCACCAGCAATGGGTCACCAAGCAGATCACGCAAGCGCGCCAGCGCATGGCTGACCGCCGGCTGGCTCAGGTGCAGGCGCTCGGCGGCGCGGGTGACGTGTTGCTCACTGAGCAAGGCGTCGAGGATCACCAGCAGGTTGAGGTCGATGCGGCGCAGATCATTCATCAGCTGCATGCTCAGCATAAGAACTTGGAATTTAAATTTGCGCGACGAATAGCCTAGAGTCCAGCAAAACCTCTGGGAGAACTGAGATGACGACGTTGCATTGGGTAGGTCTGTTGGCACTGGCGGTGATCGCCGGCGCGGTGGTGCCGTTTCAGAGTGCGATCAACGCAAGCCTCGGGCGCGGGCTGGGGCACCCGTTGTGGGCCACGCTGGCGTCACTGCTGGTGAGCATTATTGTGTTGCTGCCGGTCATCATCGCGCTGCGCCTGCCCTTGCCGAGCCTGGCCTTTATCACCAAGGCGCCGCTGTGGATATGGGCCGGAGGAGCGTTTGGCGTGTGCTTTATTTCGCTGGCGCTGATGTTGCTGCCCAAGCTCGGCGCGTCAGGGTTTATTGCGCTGGCCATGGCCGGGCAGATTCTCGCTTCGCTGCTGCTCGATCACTTTGGCCTGTTCGGCCTGATGGAACGCCAACTGACAACGCCCCGCGTGCTGGGGGCGTTGTTGTTGATTGGCGGGGTGGTGTTGATTCAGTTCAGCGCCACACCGGCCCGCGCCCTTGCCACGGCAGGCTGATCAGCCCCTGTCGAGCGTGCGCAGTTTTTGTGGCAAGCCCCACAGCAGCAGCGCCGCCGCCAACAGCGCACACACGCCGATCACATACAGCGCCGGCGTGGTGCTGCCGGTGAGGTCCTTGATGCGCCCCACCATCACCGGGCTGACAATACCGCCGAACTGCCCGAGGGTGTTGATCACCGCAATGCCACCGGCCGCACCCGCACCGGCGCCAGCCAGCAATTTGGGCGGCAGCGTCCAGAAGGTGGGGATCGAGGCAATGATGCCCGCGCCCAACAGGCCCAGGGCGATGATCAGGAAGGTGGTGTGGTCGGCAAAGATCCCGGCGCAGAAGAAGCCAATGGCGCCCAGTACCACCAGGCCGCAGACAAACTTGCGGCGCTCACCGGTGGCGTCCGACAGTCGCCCGATCACCACCATGCTGATCGCCCCGCACACATAGGGAATGGCGGTGAGCAGGCCGATCATCACCGGGCTCTGGGTGCCGGCACTGCGGATCAACTGTGGCGCCCAGAAGTTGAGGCCGTAAGACGCCACCTGGATCAGAAAGTAGATAAACCCAAGCATCAAAAACCCTGGAATGCGGATCGCCGAGAGCAACGAGCCACCGTGCGCGTTCGGCTCATGCTTGGCGATGCGGCTCGACAGCAGGGTTTTCTCGGCAGGCGTCAGCCAATGCGCGTCTTCAATGCGGTCCTTGAGCAAGGTCAGCACCAGAAAACCCAGGCCGATGCAGGGCAAGCCGCCGAGCAGGAACAGCCAGTGCCAGCCGCGCATTTGCAGTACGCCGTCGAGGTGTTCCAGCACCAGGCCGGAAAATGGCGCGCCGACTAAACCGGCGAAGGCCGAGGCCAGGAACAGCATTGAGGTGATGCGCCCACGAAAGTGCTGCGGGAACCACAGCGTCAGGTAATACAGCACGCCAGGCGCAAACCCCGCCTCCATTGCACCGATGATAAAGCGCAGGCCATAGAACTGCCATTCGGCGGTGACAAACACCATGGCCGCCGTGGCCAGGCCCCACGACATCATGATGCGCGCGATCCAACGGCGGGCACCGACCTTGTAGAGCATCATGTTGCTCGGCACTTCGAACAGCACATAACCCACCACAAACAAGCCGGCGCCCAGGCCATAGGCGGTGTCGCTCAGGCTCAGGTCGGTTTGCAGCTGGAACTTGGCGAAGCTGATGTTGATGCGGTCAAAAAACGCGAACAGGTAGCACACCATGATCAGCGGCATCAGGCGCCAGGCGACCTTACTGACCAGGGCTTTTTCGGCATCGATTTCAGCGGCCGGGCGCACGCCGGCCTCTAACGTATTAGTGCTCATGGTTTCTCTCCAGCGGGCTGCTCACAGGCGCCCGATTGTTTTTGTTGTCTGGTAGCGCGTTACAGCGTGGCGATGTAAGCCGGTGGCGGGTGCAGGTCGCCATTGCGCCCGGCCTTGGCGACTTGGCCGGGCAGTTCATGCCCAAGCAAGGCCGGCAAGCGACGGGACATTTGCAACAGGTGCGGCAGGTCGATGCCGGTGTGAATGCCGACCTCTTCGCAGAGGTTGACCAAATCTTCGGTGCAGATATTGCCCGACGCGCCCGGCGCAAACGGGCAACCGCCGAGGCCACCCAACGCCGCGTCAAACCGGCGGGCTCCGGCCTCGTAAGCGGCCAGCACATTACACAAACCCAGGCCACGGGTATTGTGAAAATGCAGGGTCAGATCGCTGGCCGGCACCTGTTGCAGCACGCGCTTGACCAGACGTTCGACCTGTCGCGGATTGGCCATGCCGGTGGTGTCGGCCAACGTGATGCCCTGAATGCCCAACTCGCGATAGGCGTCGACTATTTGCAGCACGCGGTCTTCATCGATCTTGCCTTCGAACGGGCAGCCAAAGGTGGTGGCAATGCTGCCGTTGAGCCGCACCGGGTGGTCGGCGGCAAAGCTGACGATATCGCCAAACGCCGCCAACGATGCCTCGCAACGCATGCGCATATTCGCCAGGTTGTGGGTCTGGCTGGCGGACATCACCAGGTTCAGCTCATCGGCGCGCGACTCGATGGCGCGCTGGGCGCCCTTGAGGTTGGGGATCAGCGCCACATAAATCACACCGGCCCGGCGCTCAATGCCCTGGAACACCTGCTCGCCATCACGCAACGCGGGAATGGCTTTGGGCGACACGAACGAGCCCGCCTCGATCCGCGAAAAACCGGCCTGCGCCAGCGCGTTGATCAGCGTGATCTTGTCGGCGGTTTCAACCCACGTCGGTTCGATCTGCAAGCCATCGCGCGGGGACACTTCCTGCACGATCAGCGCGTCAGAATAATCAGTGATCATTGCACCACTCCCGCGGTTTTCAAGCGCTGGATATCGGCGCCGGTAAGGCCCAGGCTGCCAAGGATGTCATCGGTGTGCTGGCCCAGGGTCGGGCCTTGCCAGTTCACACCACCGGGGGTTTCAGAAAGTTTGGGCACAATGCCGGGCATCTTCACCGACACGCCGCCGGGCAATTGGGCATTGAGCAGCATGTCACGCGCCTGGTAGTGCGGGTCGCTGACGATATCGGCCACCGAGTAAATGCGCCCGGCCGGCACCTCGGCGGCTTCGAGCGCGCTGAGCACCTGGTCGATAGGCAGGCTGCTGGTCCAGTGGGTAATGGCCGCATCGAGCAGGCCACTTTTGGTGGCGCGGCCGTCGTTGTGGGCAAACTCCGGCGCTTCAGCCAGGTCGGCACGGCCGATGGTGTGCATCAGACGCTTGTAGATCGGGTCACTGTTGCCGGCGATCACCACATAGGCGCCGTCGGCAGTCAGGTAGGTGTTGGACGGCGCAATACCCGGCAAGGCGCCGCCGCTGCGCTCACGCACATGGCCGAGCATGTCGTATTCGGGCACCAGGCTTTCCATCAGGTTGAACACACTTTCGGCCAGTGACACATCGACAACCTGCCCCTCGCCCTGCCCGGTCTTGACCCGCAGCAGCGACATCAGCGCGCCGATCACCGCGTGCAACGAGGCGAGAGAGTCACCCAGGCTGACGCCAACCCGCGCCGGCGGAGAGTCGGGGTTGCCGGTGGTGTAGCGAATGCCGCCCATGGCCTCACCGATCGCACCAAACCCTGGGCGATCGCGGTAAGGCCCGGTCTGGCCGTAGCCGGAGATACGCACCAGAGTCAGCTTGGGGTTCAGCGCATGCAGCACGTCCCAACCCAGGCCGAGTTTCTCCAGGCCGCCAGGGCGCAGGTTTTCGATCAGCACGTCGGCGTCGCCCAGCAATTGCTTGATCAACCCCAGGCCTTCCGGGGACTTGAGGTCCAGGGCGAGCGACTTTTTGTTACGCGATTGCAGGTACCACCACAGCGATGTGCCTTCGTGCAGCTTTCGCCATTTACGAAGCGGGTCGCCTTGGCCCATGGCTTCGATCTTGATCACCTCGGCGCCGAACTCGGCCAGCATCCGCGCAGCGAACGGCGCGGCAATCAGCGTGCCGATTTCAATCACCTTGATACCGCTCAATGGCGCTGTCATGGGATGGTCCTCTTGTTCTTGGAATACGCAGCCAAGGCTAGAGGACAGAGGGAAGATAAATCCAACCGTCAGTTGGCAAGGAGCGTTCGCGAAATGCGAACGGCTATTGGGTGCCGGCGTCAGTCAGATCGCTATCGCGGGCAAGCCCGGCTCCCACAGGAGGAATGCGGCCCCTTGTGGGAGCCGGGCTTGCCCGCGATGAGCATAGGTATCTACACAACTTTTAAAAGCAGCCTATTTCTCCTGTGGCGAGCAGGCTTGTCCTGCGTTGGGCTGCGAAGCAGCCCCAAAAACAGACGCTGAGTACTTTCAGCAAAATTGC